>JBBRGH010000157.1:0-7062 GCA_038240915.1 Gemmatimonadales bacterium
GCCGCCCAGGAATACCGGGTGGGCGTGGTGGACGGAAGGGTGGTGGCCAAGGCCGAGGTCGAGGAAGCGGAAATGTTTCTGCAGGAGGCCCGGCGCTCGGCGGCGCTCCTGCCACCGGATGCCGGCCGCCCCGCTATCGCCGAAATCGATGTTCTGCTCGGCCTGGTGACCCGGACGGCGCAGCCGGACTCGCTCGACGCCCACGTCCGCTCGCTCGGCACCGATCTCAGCCAGCGTCTCGGCGTCACCCTCGACGAGCTCCCCGCGCAGACTCCCTCGCTGGCGCGCGGCGCGGAGATCTACCAGGCCAACTGCGCCAGCTGTCACGGCGCCGTCGGCCGCGGCGACGGCCAGCTCGCGGCCGGTCTCGATCCCCGGCCCGCCAATCTCGCCGAGGGTGCCGCGCTCCGGAACGTCTCTCCGCTCGACTACTATCGCCGGATCAGCATCGGCACCGTGGGCACGGCCATGCCGGCCTTCGAGGGCCGGCTCCCGGCCGAAGACCGCTGGGCGGCCGCGCTCTATACCAGCATCCTCCGGGTGCCGGCGCCCCGGGGCGACGTGCCCCCGTCCCTTCGCGCCTTCGCCACCACGGGCAAGATGTCGGACGACGCGGTGCTCGAGGCGCTCGGGGTGAGCGAACGGAGCGCCCCCGACGTGCTCGGGCGGCTGGCCGCGGTCCGTACCTTCCAGGCCGATCATACCGACTCGCAGAACGAACTGGTCTTTGCCCAGGTGCGGGGCCAGCTCGATTCGGCCATCGCCCTGGCCCGCACCAACGATCCGGCCGCGAGTGCCCGCGCCTTCGACGCCTACATGACCTTCGAGCAGGTCGAGCGCGGCGTCCGGGCCCAAAACCCCGGACTGGCGGCGGAACTGGAGGCGGCCTTCGCCTCGCTCCGGACCCGGGCCGCGGGCGGCGCCACGCCGGCCGAGCTGGATGCGCTCCGACGCCAGCTGGAGACCGGCCTCGAGAGCGCCGAGCGCGCGCTCGGCGACCAGGATTCGCCGTTCAATCTGTTTGTCCAGTCCTTCGTCATCATGCTGCGGGAAGGTCTCGAGGCGATCCTGATCGTCGGGGCGCTGATGACGTTCCTGGTCAAGATGGGCGCCGCGCACCGGCGCCGGGACATTCACGTGGGCGTCGGGGCCGCCGTCGCGGCCAGCCTGCTGACGGCGGTGGCACTGGAGACGATCTTCGTGCTGAGCCCGGCCCACCGCGAAGCGCTCGAGGGCGGCACCATGGTGGTGGCCACCGGGGTGCTGTTCTACGTCAGCTACTGGCTGCTGTCGAAAATGGAAGTGGTGAAGTGGAATCACTTCGTGAAGAGCAAGGTGCAGGATGCCCTCGACAGCGGCTCGGCGCTCGCCCTGGCCAGCGCGGCCTTCCTCGCGGTGTACCGTGAGGGGTTCGAGACGGTGCTGTTCTACAAGGCGCTGTTCGTCGCGGGCACCGCGGGCGGCACGATGCCCGTCGTGGGAGGCATCCTGGCCGGCGGCGCGGTCCTGGTCGTGGTCTATATCGCCATCAACCGGTTCGGCGTGCGACTGCCGCTCAAGCCGTTTTTCGCGGTCACCAGCGCGTTCCTCTACTACATGGCCTTCGTGTTCGCCGGGAAGGGCGTGGCCGAGCTGCAGGAGGGCTCGCTGGTGAGCACGACGGTGCTTTCGTGGGCTCCCCGGGTGCCCGCGCTCGGCATCTACCCGACGGCGGAGTCGCTCGGCGCCCAGGCCCTGCTGGTGTTCCTGGCGCTGGTGGCTTTGGTGTGGAACTTCGTGCTCGAGCCGCGCCGGGTGCGGGGCCGGACCTCGGTCATGGTACCCGAACCGTCTCCGGCCGTCCCGCCGCCGGCCGCCGCCGCCGCGGCGCCGGTGACACCGCCGGCACGTCGGGTCGGCGCCGAAACCGTCGGCCCCGCCGCCGTGGTCGAATTGCTCCGCTCGCTCGAGCGGATGGAGGCCGATCTCGCCGAAATGCGGGCCGAGGTGGAGCGGATGCGCCGCCATCTCGTCGCCACCCCCTCGCTCCCCGTTCAGCCGAGACCGCCGCGCGGATGACGTTCGCCACACCTGACCTCTGCGACGAGTTCGGGTCGGAGGTCCGCGTGGTCGAGCCGCTGTTCCGGGACTGGGGCGGCGTCGATCGCTTCGCGGGCCCGATCGCGACGCTGCGGGTCTTCGAAGACAACGCGCTCGTCCGTCAGGCGCTCGAGGGCCCGGGCAACGGGCGGGTGCTGGTGGTCGATGGCGGCGGGTCGCTCCGGACCGCGCTGGTGGGGGGCAACCTCGCCGCGCTGGCCCATCGGAACGGGTGGAGCGGCCTGGTCATCCACGGCTGCATTCGCGATGCCGAGGAGCTGGCCGAGACCGCCGTCGGTGTGAAGGCGCTGCAGGCGATTCCCCGAAAGAGCGCCAAGGATGGGGCCGGAGAGCGGGGCGTGCCGGTCAGCTTTGGGGGCGTGGTCTTCGCGCCGGGCGGCTGGGTCTACGCCGACCGGAACGGCATCGTGGTGGCGGATCGGAAGCTGGAGCGCTGAGGCACCCGGCAGGTTCGACGTGCGAACGGCCCGTCCTGCGGTGGACGGGCCGGTCGCGGTGAGTGGTGGTAGATCGCCCCCGGAGTTTACGGAGCCAGGCCGATGTGCCCGCTCCACCCTTCTTCGATCTACCACTTTTCCGTTGAAGTCGCTTCGACTTCCTGGCCAGTGGTAGGCAAGGGTGGTGCCACTCGGGTGCCGAACCTGAAGTGTTTGGGGGGGAAAGACTTGGGCGAAGACGGGGAGCCAGCATCGGCCCCCCCGGATGTCAAGGATCGCGACGATTTTCGGCTTCGCTCCGCAATGCACTGTGCCGCAATGACTTGGCTAGCTGTCTAAGATTTCGACGCAACCACTTTCTGGTCACCCAGGAGATAGGCCCCTGGCGCCGGGTCCGGCGAGCCCTTCCACGCGGTGAGGATCCAGATGCCTGCGCCCACGAGGAGGATGGACGTCAGCTGCGCCAAGGTGAAGGTGCCGGCGATGAGCCGGTCATCCTTGGCCCGGAGGATCTCCACCAGGAAGCGCTCCACGCCGGCGAAGATGAGGTAGAGTCCGAAGAGCCAGCCGACCGGTCGCGCGCGGGCGCGCCAGGCCCACAGCACCATGAAGGCGCCCAGCATCAGGGCGGTCTCGTACAGCTGCGTCGGGTGCACCGCCAGGACGGTGGACGGCGCCACGCCCGGTGGAATCGGGATCCCGAACATCGCGTGCATGTTGCCGGCGGTGGACGGGGGCAGCCCATCCGGAAACTTGACGGCCCAGGGCACCGAGGAGGGGCGGCCGTAGTCGTCGTTCACCAGGAAGCAGCCCACCCGTCCCAGGGCGTATGACGCGGCGAGCGCCGGGGCCACCAGCTGCATGGTCCAGCGAACTGGGACCCGGAGCCGCCAGCCGTTGATGATGACCGCGGCCGTGCCGCCGAGGAACCCGCCGTACCAGACGAACCCGCCTCGGGCGAAGAGCGCGCCCGGGTCCCGCATCAGTGCCACGTACCAGAGTTTGGCGCCGATCACCCCGCCGATCACCGCGGCGGCGACGATGTCGGCCGAGTAGTCCTCGGACAGCCGGCGCCGGCGCAGCTCCAGCGTCACCAGCCAGCCTCCCATCAGGAACGCCACCATCATCATGAGCCCGTACCCGGTGAGCTCGTGGGGGAAGAACGGCAGCGGGATCTTGAACGGATAGATGTTCACGCGTCGGGTCCGGAGACGGGAATGGGGGCGGTGAGGCCGGGAATCGGAAGGTCATCCCGCGGCTCGAGGTCCCAGCCGCTGCGCTCGCCCCGCGCCAGCCGCCAAGCGCCCACGGCGGCGATCATCGCGGCGTTGTCGGTGTTGAGCCGCGGGGAAGCTACGCTCACCCGGGCCACCCCCGCCAGCCGGTTGCGGAGCCGGGCCACCAGCGCCCGGTTGCACGCCACCCCCCCGCCGATGGTGGCGGTGGCGTATCCCAGCGACTCGACGGCGTGGGCGGTCTTGGCCACCAGCACGTCGGTGGCGGCATCCTGAAAGGCCAGGGCGATATCGGCCTGCTCCTGCTGGCCGAGGGCGGCGGGATCGGCGCCGGAGGTGGGTCGGACGACCCGCAGCACCGCCGTCTTGAGGCCGCTGAAGGAGAAGTCGTAGCGGTGGGGCCCGTCGCGGTCGAGATCCTGGCGCATCGGGCGGGGAAAACGGTGTCGACCGGGGCGGCCCTCCCGCGCGAGGCGCTCGATGGCCGCGCCGCCCGGATAGCCAAGGCCCAGGAGCTTGGCCACCTTGTCGAACGCCTCGCCGGCGGCGTCGTCGAGGGTCTGACCCAGCAGCCGGTACTCGCCCCAGGCCGGCACGTCGAGCAGCATGGTGTGCCCGCCGCTCACCAGCAGGGCGACGAACGGCGGCGCCAGGGCCGGATCCTCCAGCGTCGGCGCGAACAGGTGTCCCTCCAGATGGTTCACGCCGAGCAGCGGCCGCTCGAGGCTGTAGGCCAGGGTCTTGGCGTGCATCACCCCGACCAGCAGCGCGCCCACCAGGCCGGGTCCGGCCGTCACCACGACGCCGTCCAGCTGCTTGAGCCCGATACCCGCGTCGCCCAGGGCGCGGTCCACCACCGAGCCGAGCGCCTGGACGTGGGCCCGGCTGGCGAGCTCGGGAACGACGCCGCCGAAGATCCGGTGGACGTCCTGCGACAGGATCGAGAGGCCGCCCAGCTCGAGCCGGTTCTCGTTCCGCCGGAGCACGGCCGCGGAGGTCTCGTCGCACGAGGTCTCGATGCCCAGAATCCACTCAGCCATCGCCGCTCCGGCGCACCAGGGCCAGGCTGTCGGGCAGCGGTCGGGCGTCGAGACCCGGCGGGGCCAGCACCCGAAGCGCGGCTCGGCCTTCCGCCGGGGGGCCGGCCCAGTCCACCACCACCGGCACGCTGTCGCGCGAGAGCCCGCGGAGTCGCGCCGCGGAGCCCCGCACCCGCACCTCGACCGTGGGACGCTCCGGCCGCATGGTGGCCGCGAGGTCGCTGGGGAGCCGGACCGGCACCTGGGTCAGTATCCGGTCGCCGACGGCTTCCAGGCTGACCCGCACGCTCACCTCGCCGGGCAGGACCCGCACCCGGCCGAAGCCCGAGGTGTCGAGCGCCAGGGTTTCCTCGACCGGCCCGTCGGCCTGCGCCACCTCGAGCGACTGGGTCCGCACCGAGTCGATCCGCCGGATGTCCTCCCGCGGGCCGAGCAGCCGGACGGTGCCCGGCACGACCGCGATCGCGCTCAGCACGTGGCCGGTCTCCGGCGGCAGATGGACGACGGCGCGGACCGGCACCACCCGCTGGAACGTGGAGTCCAGCTCGATGGCCACGGCGCGAGGCTCGACATCCTGCACGTGCACGTCCACGCCGCGGGGCAGCTCCAGCTCTCCGGGAGTCAGCTCGAGCTGGACCTGATCGGCGGCGGTGGTGTCGGGGAGGATGCGGACCATCCGCATGGGCGCGGTGCTGAGCTTGAGCAGCTCGCGGCGCGGACCGGTCACCAACGCGCGGACCGGTCCCACCGGGCGCAGGATGCTCCTGCCCGCGGGCGGACGGACCGTGACGTCCACCGGCACCAGCGCGCTGGCGGGCTCCTCGCCCGCGGCCAGGAACCAGAGGAAGACCGACAGGCCGAGGGAGGTGAGCTTGAGCGGCAGGTCGGCGGTGAGGGCGCCGCGGAGGGTCACGGCTGGGCGCCGGGCTCGTCGAGCAGTCGCTCCACCAGCGCGCGGTTGGCCGGCGAGTTCCAGTCGTGGGCGCCGATGATGCGCTTGACGATGACGCCGTGTCGATCGAGCAGGAAACTCTCCGGCACGCCGGTGGTCTGATAGGTCTGCTGCACCTTCCCCGTGCGGTCCTGCAGCAGATCGAAGCTGAGCTTGAGCTCGGTCCCGAAGGCGCGGACGTCGTCGGGGCCGCCCTCATCGATGCTGACGGCGGCGATGGCGAAGCCGCGCGGCGCCAGCGCGGTGTAGACCTGCTCCATGGCCGGCATCTCGACCCGGCACGGGACGCACCAGGTGGCCCAGATGTTGACCAGGGTGACCTTGCCCCGATAGCGCTCCCGGAGCGAGACGGAGTCGCCGGTGGCGAGGTCCACGGCCCGGAAGTCCGGCGCGGTGGCGCCGACCTGCACCGGGGCAACCTCGCTGCCGACCTTGGTCAGGATGGTGGCGCCGATGGCGACGCCGGCGACGATGAGCCCTACGAACACCCACTGCTTGGACATGAGTGCCTCAGGCCCGCGCGGCGCAGCGGCGCAGCAGCTCGCGCACCGCGCCGGCGGGATCGGCCGCGCCGAAGACGGCGGTGCCGGCCACGAAGGTGTCGGCGCCCGCGCCCCACGCGTCGGCGATGGTGGCGGTGGTGATCCCGCCGTCCACCTCGAGCGCCGCCCGCGAGCGGTGCCGGTCGAGCAGGGCCCGGAGCCGGCGGATCTTGTCGGTGGTGGCGGGAAGGTACGACTGGCCGCCGAACCCGGGATTGACCGACATCACCAGGACGAGGTCGAGGTCGGCGACGACTTCCTCCATCAACGCGAGCGGAGATCCCGGATTGAGCGCCAGCCCCGCCTGCATGCCGCGTTCGCGCACCGCGGCGAGCTGCCGCTGCACGTGGACCGTGGCCTCGGGATGAAAGGTGAAGACGTTGGCGCCGGCGTCGGCGTAGTCGGCGATGTACTGCTCCGGCCGCTCCACCATCAGGTGGACGTCGAGCGGGCGGTCGGTCAGCCGCCGGAGCGCCCGGATGAGCGGAGCGCCGAAGGTGAGGTTGGGCACGAAGTGTCCGTCCATCACGTCCACGTGGATCCACTCCGCCCCGCCTGCCACCGCCTGCTCGACCTGCTCGCGCAGGTGGCCGAGGTCGGCGCTCAGCACGCTGGGCGCAATCCGGGCGCTCACAGGCCGCCCCCCGGCGTCACCGGCGACCCGCTCACCACCAGGTCCACCCGACCGCCTCGGGGGCGTCCGTTCCCGGCGGTCGGCCGGGTGGCGATGACGACGCCGGCCTCCGGGCCGCCCCC
>JBBRGH010000158.1:0-7024 GCA_038240915.1 Gemmatimonadales bacterium
GGCGCCATCGAGGAAGGCGTCCAGCGGTTGCTCCAGCAGGTGCGGAAGGCCGCCGGCAAGAACGCGCTCGTGCCGCCTGAGATCGGCGCGGCGCTGGGCGGGGCCCAGCGGCAGATGCAGCGGACGCGCGAAGCCATCGCCAATGCGACGCCCAACGCGCGCGAAGGCGCCGACCAGGCCGGCGGTGCGGTGGACGCGCTGAACGCCGCCGCCTATCAACTGGTCCGGGCCCGCGGCGACGTCCAGGGCGCCGGCTCCGGCTCCGGCCTCGCCGAGGCGATGGAGCGGATGGCGCAGCTGGCCCAGCAGCAGGGTGGGCTGGGGCAGCAAGGCGCCGGGCTGCTGCCGATGGCGGGCAACGGCGCCATCCGGGAGCAGCTCCGCATGCTGGCGGCTCGGCAGCGGGCCCTCGCCGAAGAGCTGCAGAAGCTGAAGGGTGGTGGCAACATGCCGGGCGCGGGCGAGATGTCGGACGAGGCCAAGGACCTGGCCAAGCGGCTCGAGGGCGGACGGCTCGACCGTCAGGTGGTCGAACGGCAGGAACGGCTGTTCCGGCGGATGCTCGATGCGGGGCGGACCCTGCAGGGGAAGGAAGAGGACCAGCGGAAGGAGCGGCAGAGCACCGTCGCCACGGACGACAGCATCCACCTGCCGCCCGCCCTTCGAGCCCGGCTCGCCGGCGACGACGACCGGCTCCGGGTTCCGACCTGGGAAGAGCTGCAGCGGCTCTCGCCCGAAGAGCGGCGGCTGGTGGTGGACTACTTCCGCCGGCTGTCGGAACCGTGGGCGCGGTGAGGGACGGCGCGCGCGTTCAGGACCAGGGACTTCGCCTGGCCGGTGCGGTCCTCGCGCTGCTGAGCCTGTTGCCGCACGGCCTCCGGGCCCAGGACTCGGCCATGTCGCGAGCCTTCGAGTTCGAGCGGAGGGGGAACTACGCCGCGGCAGTGGAGGGCTATCGCGGCGTGCTGGCCGCGAGGCCCGGCGATCCCGCGGCGCTGCTCGGACTGGAGCGGGCCCTGCTCCCGATGGGACGGAGTGCGGAGATCCTCCCTGACGTGCGGGCCGCGCTCGCGGCGGGCACCGGAAGCAGTCCGGTGTTCGGCGTGGCGCTCCGGGCGTGGTCCGCTGCCGAGGAGCCCGACAGCGTCCGCGCTGTTGCCCTCCGCTGGGCCGCCGCCGTCGCGGGCGACGAGACCCCCTACCGGGAATGGGGCGCGGCGGCGCTGACCCGGCACGACCGTCCGGGAGCGACCGAGGCGTATCGGACCGGGCGGCAGCGGCTGCATCGGCCGGATGCGCTGGCACCCGAGCTGGCGCAGCTCGCGGTGGCCGATGGCGACTATGCCGGCGCGCTTCGGGAGTGGCTGCCGGCCATTCGCCGTCTGCCGGGGTATCGCGGCACCGCCGTGACCACTCTGAGCCAGGCGCCGGACTCCGCGCGCGGCCCGCTGCTGGAGCAACTGCAGGCGGACACCAGCTTCCTGGCCCGGCGGCTCGAGGCGGACCTCCGGGCCCGCTGGGGCGATCCCACGGGCGCCCTCGCCACGCTGGAGTCCGCCCTGCCCGCCGACCCCGGGACGGCGCTCGAGGGACTTCGGGGACTGCTCGACCAGATCCGGCTCCGGCCCGGCCGCGACGGCCGCATGGCAACGGGGCGCGCACTCGAGCTGGTGGCTGAGCGCAGCCCGCCAGGCGAACAGGCGCGGCTCCGGCTCGATGCCGCCCGCGCCTACACCGCGGCGGGCGACCGGGACGGCGCCCGCCGGATGCTCGCCGGGATCGCCGACGACCAGCGCGCGTCGGGGACGATCGCCTCGGGCGCCGCCACGACGCTGGTGCAGGTGCTGATCGCCGACGGCAAGCTGGACGAGGCCGCCCGCCGGCTGGCCGAGCACCGCGGGGAGATGGGTGGTGACGAGCTGGCGGCCCTGCAGCGCCGGCTTGCCCTCGGCTACATCCAGGCGGGCGATCTGACCCGCGCCGACTCCGCCATCGCCGGCGACAGCACGGTCGATGGGATCGCGCTCAGCGGGCGGATCCACCTCTACCGGGGCGACGTGCGCGGGGCGATCGAACGATTCAAGGCGGCGGGACCGTTCGCCGGAGAGCGCGGCGAGGCCACCGAGCGCACCGCGCTCCTCGCCCTGCTGCAGCCGATCCAGGAGGATTCGCTCCCGCCGCTCGGGGCAGCATTGCTGGCCCTCGCCCGCGGGGATACCGCCCAGGCCGTCGCCGGCCTCGAGCAGGTCGGCGGAGAGCTGCCGCCGGCCAAGGGCGGGGCCGAGACGCGGCTGCTGGCCGGACGCCTGGCCGCGGCGGAGGGAAAGCCGGCGGACGCCCAACGGCTGCTCGCGGCCGCGGCCGCGGGTGGTGCGCCGGGCACGGCCCCGGCTGCCGAGCTGGCCCTGGCGGAGCTGCTGCTGCAGGAGGACCGGGCGGGTGACGCGGTCACCCGGCTGGAGCACCTCATCCTGACCTACCCCCAGAGCGCGCTGGTGCCGCAGGCCCGGCGGCGGCTGGACGAGGCCCGGGGCGCGGTGCCGAAGACATGATCACCCGGCGCGACTTCCTGTCCCGGGGCGCGCTCGGCCTGGCGGCGCTCTCGCCCGCGCTGTCGCCCGTGCTCTCGCAGGTCCGGGTCCGGGGGGCGGCGCCCTGGCTGCTCGTGCCGATGGACGAGGCCCAGACAGACCATCTCAAGGCCTACGGACTGGCGTTCCGCCTGCTGGAGCGCGGCGGCCGGGCCGAATGGTTCCTCAATTACCGAAGCGGGGCCTTTCTGCTGCCGGCCGAGCCCGAGATCGCCCGCGATGCCGCGCTCAACGGCATCACGACCGAGCCGCTCGACGATGCCCAGCTGGTCCAGATCCGGGGCGAGCTCCAGGGCGGCAACATGGACGCGGTCCCGCTGGAGAAGGCGCCCAAGGTGGCCGTCTATGCCCCACCCAACGCGGCGCCGTGGGACGACGCGGTGACGATGGTGCTCAACTACGCCGGAATCAAGTTCGAGAAGGTGTGGGACGCCGAAGTGCTCGGCGCCAAGCTCAAGACCTACGACTGGCTGCACCTCCATCATGAGGATTTCACCGGCCAGTACTCGAAGTTCTTTCTCAACTATGCCGGCGCGCCCTGGCTGGTGGACATGGTGGAGCGAAATCGCGCCATCGCCCGCCAGCTCGGCTTTCCTTCCGTCCCCGCCGAAAAGCGGGCGGTCGCTGTCGCGATCGCCGACTACGTGCAGCGGGGCGGCTTCCTGTTCGCGATGTGCACGGCCACCGAGACGCTGGACCTGGCCCTGGCCGCGGACAAGGTGGACATCGCGGCCGCCTATGCGGACGGCACCCCGATGGAACCGGACGCCTCGCGCCGGATGCGGTGGGAAGAGGCACTCGCCTTTCAGAACGCGCAACTCGAGCTGAACCCGACCGTGCCGGTGTACTCCGACATCGACGGGCACCAGGTGAACTCGCCCGAGCGCCGGCAGCCCCTCGGCTCCTTCACCCTGTTCAATTTCAGCGCCAAGATCGACCCGGTTGCCACCATGCTGGTGCAGAACCACCGGCAGGTGATCCCCGACTTCTACGGCCTCACGACGTCGTTCACCCGGAAGACGCTCAAGCCGAGTGGGACGGTGCTGGCCGACGAGCCGGGCGCGCCCTGGGTCAAGTACGTCCACGGCGAGCACGGGCAGGGGACTTGGACCTTCTTCGGCGGCCACGATCCGGAGGATCCGCAGCACCAGATCGGCGACACTCCGACCGACCTGTCACTGCACCCGCATTCGCCGGGCTACCGGCTGATCCTCAACAACGTGCTCTTTCCGGCGGCCAAGAAGAAGGAGCTGAAGACCTGACGAAGTTAACTTGAATGACCTCGCACGATGCGAAGGGGCCATGCCTTGGGGATGGCCCCTTCGCGTCGCTCCGGGGGATGTCGGTGGCTCCCCTCCGCTCTCGCAAGGATCCGAGTGAGCGTCAACCATTCCGAGCGCATCGCCCCGGGTGTCCGGGCCTACCTCGCCGGCGAGATTGCCGAGGCCGGCGGCCGCGAGGTCTCGTTCGTGGGCGCGGTGGATCGGGACGGCGTCGTGACCGGCGCCCGGGCCGTGGCCCGCGGCACGGTGGACATGGTGCTGGCGTTGCCCGGCGTGGCCCGGCGGGGCGAGATGCTGCTGCACAATCACCCAAGCGGGCGGCTCGATCCCTCGGCACCTGACCTGGACGTCGCCGCCCGGCTGCACGATGGCGGCGTGGGCTTCGGCATCATCGACAACGGCGCCACCGAGCTGTACGTCGTGGTGGAGGTTCCGCGCGACCGGCCGGTGCTTCGGATCGATCCCTTCGACGTGATCGAGACCCTGGGCGAGGGCGGCCCCGTGGCCGGCGAGCTGGGCCACTACGAGGACCGGCGGAGCCAGCGCGACATGGCCGCCTACGTCGCCGATGGCTACAACGACGGCGGCGTGCAGCTGCTGGAGGCGGGGACCGGGGTCGGCAAATCGTTCGCCTACCTGGTGCCGGCGCTGCACTGGGCCCGGGTCAACGGCGAGCGCACCGTGGTGAGCACCAATACCATCAACCTGCAGGAACAGCTGGTCGGCAAAGACCTTCCGCTGCTCCGCCGCGCGCTCGGCGGCGAGGACTACACCCCGACCTTCGCCCTGCTCAAGGGCTGGCGCAATTATCTCTGCCTGGCCCGCATGCACCAGGCGGTCGCCTCCCAGCGCACCTTGCTGGAACAGGACAAGCTCGACGAACTGGTCGGGATCGCCGAATGGGCGGGGCACACTTCGGACGGCACCCTGAGCGACCTGCCGGTCACCCCCTCCCCCGAAGTGTGGGACGAGGTGAGCGCGGAGGCCGACCTCTGTTCCCGGCTCAAGTGTCCCCACTTCGATCGCTGCTTCCTGTTCCGCGCCCGGCGACGGGCGGCGGAGGCCGACGTGGTGGTGGTCAACCACCACCTGCTCGCGGCCGATCTCTCGGTCCGGCAGGCCCAGGACAACTGGGACGAGGCCGCCGTGCTGCCGCCCTACCGGCGGCTGGTGCTCGACGAGGCCCACCACTTGGAGGACGTGGCCGCCGCCCACCTCGGCATCCAGGTGAGCAGCCGGTCGGTCCGGCGGCTGCTGGCCCGATTCGAGCGCAACGGGCGGGGTCTGGCGCCGACGCTCGCCTTCGAGCTGAGCGGGCGGAGCGACCTGCTGAGCCGCGCCAGCCTCGATCTCCTGCGCGAGCGGCTGCTGCCCGCCCTGGGCGACGCCCGCCGGGCCAGCGATGCCATGTTCCTCCGGCTCTACCAGCGGCTCGACGAGGCGCCGGCCGGGCAGCTTCGGCTGGGCGAGGACTTCGCGTCGGACGATCTCTGGGACCAGGGCCTGGCCTTCGAGCTCGACGCGTCGCTGGGGGCGTTCCGGTCGCTCCGGGAGACGGTCGAAACCATCGCCGACCGGCTGGCGGAATCGGAGGAGACCGAGCGGCGGGGCACCATCCTGCAGGAGCTCCGGGCCGTCATGCGGCGGCTGGACGCCATCTCCGACGGGCTCAACCGGTCGCTGCGGCCGGCTGGCGGCGGCGCGCCGACCGTGCGCTGGATGGAGCGGACCCAGCGCGGCCAGAGCGTCAGCCTCTCGGCGGTGCCGCTGGATCTCGCGCCGGTGCTGCGGGAGCTGCTGTTTGACCGGCTCGACACGGTCGTGCTCACCAGCGCGACCCTGGCCGCCGGCGGAGAATTCGGCTTCCTCGAGTCACGCCTCGGCCTCAGCGGCGAGGACTCGCCGGTCACGGTGCGGGAGGTGTTCCCGTCGCCGTTCGACTACCCATCCCAGTGCGTCTTCGGCATTCCCAACGACCTCCCCGAACCGCGGGAGGACGAGCACGCCCACGCCACCGCGGTGGTCCAGGTCGTGACCGATCTGGCCTATGCCTCGGACGGCGGCATGTTCGTCCTGTTCACCAGCCACGCCGCGCTGCGGAAGGCGGCGCACGAGGTGCGCGCGGTGCTGGGCACCCGCTGGCCGATCCTGGTTCAGGGCGAGGGGCCCCGGGATATGCTGCTCCGCCGGTTCCGCGAGGCGGAGAACGCGATCCTGCTGGGGACGGACTCGTTCTGGGAGGGGGTCGATGTGCCGGGGCGCGCGCTCCGCACCCTGGTGCTCAACAAGCTACCTTTCAAGGTGCCCAGCGAACCCCTCACGGCCGCTCGGCTGGAGCGGCTGGCCGAGGAGGGGCAGGACGGCTTCATGAACTACCTGCTCCCGCACGCCGCGCTCAAGTTGAAGCAGGGCTTCGGCCGGCTGATCCGGAGCCGGCAGGACCTGGGCGTGGTCGTTCTGCTCGACAGCCGGGTCGTCACCAAGCGATACGGACCGCTGCTGCTGGGTGGCTTGCCGCGGGCGGAGCGGATCATCGGCAGCTGGGCCCAGGTGCGCACCAAGTGCGAGGATTTCTTCGCCCGGCAGGGCATCGGGGCGATCGCATGATCCCGGTGCAGCCCTCCAAGATCGTCTGCGTCGGCCGGAACTACGTGGCGCACGCCAGGGAGCTGGGCCACGAGGTGCCCCAGGTCCCGATGCTCTTCTTCAAGCCGCCCAGCGCCCTGATCGGTCCGGGCGAGCCGATCGTGCTGCCGGCCACGTCGCAGCAGGTCGAGTACGAGGCCGAGATCGGCGTGGTGATCGGCGCCCGGCTCCAGGCCGTCGGCGAGGACGCGGCCGAGGCCGGCATTGGTGGCTTCGTCTGCATCAACGACGTCACCTGTCGGGATCTGCAGAAGACGGACGGCCAGTGGGGCCGGGCCAAGGGCTACGACACGTTCTGCCCGGTGGGTCCGGCCTCCCGGCGCGGGCTCGACTGGCGGGCCCTCGAAGTGGTGGGCCGGGTCAACGGCCAGGAACGCCAGCGGGCGCCGGCCAGGGACATGCACTTCTCGATTCCGTACCTGGTGTCGTTCATCAGCGGCATCATGACGCTCGAGCCGGGCGACCTGATCGCCACCGGCACCCCGGCCGGCGTCGGGCCCCTCC
>JBBRGH010000159.1:0-7018 GCA_038240915.1 Gemmatimonadales bacterium
GGACCGACAATTCCTATGCGTCCGACCCGGGCAACTTCCTCAATTACCGCATCTACAGCACCAGCTACAATCTCGACCAGGACCTGTGCGGCACCAGCTGGCAGCTCGAGGGGACGACGGTCGCCCCCGAGTTCGTCGTCGGGGCGCTGACCAACGGGATTCCCCGCTGCTTCGCCGTGAGCGCGGTGAGCGTGGACGGCTTCGAGAGCGACCGCTCGCCGTCGCGAGCGGACACGCCGCGTCCAGATGCCCGGAACGTGGTGCTCTACGCCTCCCAGTTCCAGTCGGCCGGCAGCGCTTTCCGGTTCTGGGACGACCTCAACGGCGACGGCGCGGTCCAGAATGCCGAACTGGGCCTGGTGCGCTCGGACGCGGGCAGCGACAGTGATTTCGCGGTGGATCGGGATGGCAACGGCGATCTCTTCCTCACGCCGGTGCGGGTGGGCACCGGCGTCGAATACTATGATGCGAGCAATCCGGTCGAGGATCTCACCTCGATCGACTTCGCGGCGGACCGCACCTACCGATCCTCCGGGATCCTGGCCCTGCCCGGATACGGATACGTGTTCGAAATGGACGGGGGCGACGGCTTCAAGCGCTACGGCGCGGTCCGCGTCTCCCACGTGGGACACGACTTCCTGATCCTGGACTGGGCCTACCAGACCGATCCGGGGAATCCCGAGCTAATCGTCCGCCATCACTAGGGTCGCCGTCAGCCTGAGCCCGGCGGGCCGAGAGAAATCTCGGCCCGCCGGCGTATCCGCCACTGGCGCCGGCTCTTGAATCCGCCCGTCGAGCGGAGTTACTTCGGGGCCATGACCGAGACAATCCGGGTGCTCGATGGCGAATCGCTGACCGTGGCGGACGTCGTGCGCGTGGCGCGGCACCCTGAGGCGGTGGTGCGGGTGGCGGCGGCGGCGCGGGACGCCCTTCACGACAGCCGCCGTCGAGTCGAAGCGGCGATCGCGTCCGGGCAGACGATCTACGGCATCAACACCGGTTTCGGCAAGCTGGCGAACGTGCGGGTGGCGCCCGACAAACTTGACCAGCTCCAGGCCAATCTGATCCGGAGCCATGCCGCGGGGGTGGGCGCGCCGTTAGCGGCCCCTGTGGTGCGGGGGCTCATGCTCCTCCGTGCCAACGTGCTGCTCCGGCCCACCAGCGGTGTCCGGCCCGCGCTGGTGGACGCCCTGGTGGCGCTGCTCAACGCCGGGGTGGTGCCGTGGGTGCCGGAGCAGGGGAGTGTGGGCGCCAGCGGCGATCTGGCCCCGCTGAGCCACGTGGCGCTCGCGCTGATGGGCGAGGGCGAGGTCCTTGAGGCGGGCCGGGCCGTTCCGGCGGGTCCGGCCCTCGAGCGGGCCGGCCTGGTGCCGTTCCGGTTCGCGCCCAAGGAGGGCCTCGCGTTCATCAACGGGACCCAGGCCCAGACGGCGCTGCTCGCGCTCCTGGTGCACGACGCGCAGGTGCTCTGGCGGACCGCCGTGGGGGCCGCCGCCATGAGCCTCGAGGCGCTGCGCGGCACTCCCGCCCCGCTCGACCCGCGCATTCATGCCGCCCGGCCGCACCGCGGCCAGATCGAGGCGGCCGATCTAATGCGGTCGCTGCTGGCCGACAGCGAAATCCGCGTATCGCTCCGGGAAGGGGATCCGCGGGTGCAGGACGCGTACAGCCTGCGCTGTGCGCCCCAGGTGCTGGGGGCCGTAGCCGACGCCATCCGCTTCGCCCAGGAGACGGTGGCCGTCGAGCTCAACGCCTCGACCGACAACCCGCTGGTGTTCGAGAACGGCGACGTCATCTCGGGCGGCAACTTTCACGGCCAGCCGGTGGCCCAGGCCCTCGACCTCCTGGCCATGACCCTCACGACCCTGCAGGGCATCGCGGAGCGCCGGGTCGAGCGGCTGGTCAATCCGGACCTCTCGCAGGGCTTGCCGGCATTCCTGACCGACGACCCCGGGCTCTCCAGCGGCTTCATGATGGTGCAGATCACGGCCGCTTCGCTGGTCGCCGAATCCAGGGCCATCGCCATGCCGGCCAGCATCGGGTCCATCCCCACGGATGCCAACCAGGAGGACTTCGTGCCGATGGGCATGGCCGCCGCCTGGAAGGCCCAGCGGATCCTGGCCAACGCGCAGCGAGTGGTGGCGGCGGAGCTGCTCTGCGCGGCCCAGGGGCTCGAGTTCCTCAAGCCGCTGTCGCCTGGCCGCGGGGTCGGCGAGGTCTACCGCCGGCTCCGGGCGCTGAGCCCGGGCGTTCCCCGGCTGACGGCCGACCGCCCGCCCGCGCCCGACCTCGAGCGGCTGGCCCTGGCTGTGGCCCTTGGCGAGCTCGATCCGGCGGCCGTTTAGCCCTCGGCACGCGTGCTTGCCGGGGGTTTGGCAGCCCGGTATCATTCGCTCACACCAAGCCTTATCCCCGGTCCCCCTTCTCAGCCCGAGCCGCATGAATCTGGAAAAGCTGAAAGACTCGGCGCGGAAGTTCGAGCAGAAGGAGGATTGGCCGAAGGCAATCGAAGTCTACCTGAAAGCCATCCAGCAGATCGAGTCCGGGGCGGAAACCAGCCCCGACCTCTCGTTGTACAATCGGGTTGGCGACCTCTACCTCAAGACCAACGATACCGCCTCGGCCGTGCGCTCCTACGAGCGCGCGGTCGACCTCTATGCGGACCAGGGCTTCTTCAACAATGCCATCGCGTTGTGCGGCAAGATTCTGCGGGTCAATCCGGGGCGGACGCAAACCTATCTGAAGCTGGCCCAGCTGCACGCGCGGAAGAACGTCGTCGTCGAGGCCAAGCGCAACCTGATCGAGTTTCTCGAGCGGATGAACGCGCTGGGCCAGCTCGATCAGGCCTTCCAGTCCATCAAGGAGTTCGCCGACCAGTTCTCCGGCAGTCAGGAGATCCGGATGATGCTGGTCGAGCTGCTCCGGGCCGCGTCCCGGGAAGAGGAGGCGCTGGAACAGCTGGCGAAGATCACCGGCGACCAGGAAGGCCGGCGTAGCGCGGGCCAGGCCCAGGCGGCCGAGGCCAACGCGCCCCGCACGGCGGCTCCGGACCGCCCGCCGCCACCGCCCGGCCGGAACGACCTCGTGTTTCTCGACACCGGCTTCGATCGGCCGGCCACCCCGGCCTCGGCCCAGGGGTCCGCCTCGCCGCCCGTGGAAGCGACGCGCGCAGCCGACCTGCCGCTGGTGGTGGAGTCGACGCCGGCCGAGGGGCTGGAGCCGACCCAGCCCGAGTACGATGCCTCCTCGCTGTCGGGGGGTGAGCTGATCATCGATCCACTGCCCACCACTGAGCTCGAGGCCGCAGCCGGGTCGCTGACCGAGCCCCTGCCCGGGCTGGAACAGTCCACCGACACGGAGATCGACCTGGCGTCGGTCGGGCCGGTGCCCGGCCTGGAATTGGAGACTGTCCCGGACGACCTCCAGTTCGACGGCGGTCCGCTCGAGGCGATGGACCGGCTCGAGCCGATCGATCCGGACGCGATGCCACCCGAGGGTCTCATCGACGTCGGCGAAGACCTCGACCTGGAACTGGCCGCCGCCGAAGCGTCGCCCGCCGAGGCGTCGCCCGATTTGGACCTCGAGTTCCTCGAGGAGGAAGAGACCTCGGCCGCGCCGACGGCCGGGCTGCCGCTGATCGATCAGGGCGCGGACTCGCCCGCCGCCGACGCTGCCGCCCCCTCGGAGGTGACGGAGCTGGAGGACCGGATCGCCGACGACCCGGAGAATCCGGACCTCCATCGGGAGCTGTCCGATCACCTCCTGCTGGCCGGCGACCTGGCCCGCGCCGCCGAGGAGCTCCGGCTGTCGCTTCAGGCGTACGAGGCCACCGAGCACTGGCAGGAGGCGTCGGGCATTGCCGACCGGCTGGTGGACCTGGAGCCGGACGCGATCCACCATCACCAGAAGCGGGTGGAGCTGGCCTTCCGGACGGGCGAGCGCGCCCCGCTGCTCGACGCGTACCTCTCGTTGGGCGATGCGCTGGGCCGGGCGGGTGCCACGGACAAGGCGCTGGCCGTGTATGGCCGGGTGCAGGAGCACGACCCCGCCAGCGCCCGCGCGGCCGCGGCGATCGCGGCCCTGACGAGCCCGCGGGGCCCGGGGGCGCCTCCGGCCGCGCCACCGGTGCGACCCGCCGCTCCAGCCGCCGGCGCGCCGCCGCCGACTCCCCAGGCTCCGCCGGCCGCGCCGCCTCCCCAGCGGCCGCCGGCGGCCGACCCGAGCTTCGTGGACCTGGGCTCGATGATCTTCGAGGAGACGGCGCCGCGCGACACCCGGATGCGGATCGACCGGCGGGAGCCGCAGGACACGGATGAACAGCGCGAGTTCCACGAGATCCTGGAGCAGTTCAAGCGTGGAATCGAGGAGAATCTCGAGTCGGACGACTACCAGGCGCACTACGACCTCGGCGTGGCGTTCAAGGAGATGGGGCTGCTGGACGAGGCGATCGCGGAGTTCCAGAAGGCGCTCCGCGCGCCCGATGGCCGGCTCCGGACCTCGGAGGCCCTGGGCATGGCCTTCTACGAGAAGGGTCAGTTCGCCGTGTCTGAAACGGTGCTTCGCCGGGCAGTGGATGGGGTGGCCGAGGGCGACGAGGCCAAGATCGGGCTGCTCTACTGGCTGGGCCGGTCGCTCGAGGCGCAGGGCAAGGGTGGCGACGCGATCGCCAGCTACGAGCGGGCCATGGCCGTGGACATCCGGTTCATGGACCTGGGGGAGCGGATCCACCGGCTGACCGCGGGGCGCCGGCAATGAGCTCGCAACTGGCCCCGGTCACGCTGGCCGACCTGCAGCGGCCGGTCCGGAACCGGCTGGAGCGGGTCCCGCAGGAGCTGCGCCGGATCGTCGAGGCCGACTTCGGGCTCATTGCCAAGGTCAACTCGCACCTGTTTCAGATGCAGGGCAAGATGTTCCGGCCCACGCTGCTGCTCCTGGCCGACGAGGCGACGGGGAGCCGGGATCCGCGCACCATCACCCTGGCCGCCACGGTCGAGCTGATCCACCTGGCGACCCTGGTGCACGACGACTCGGTGGACCACTCGGTGCTCCGCCGGGGGATGCCGACGATCAACTCGCTGTTCAGCCACCAGGTGTCGGTCATCATGGGCGACTACCTGTATTCGCGGGCCGTGATCGAGCTGGTCCGGCTCGACGACATGGAGCCCCTCCGGGTGCTGAGCCGCGTGACCAACGAGATGACCGTGGGGGAGATGCGCCAGTTGCTGGCGCACGAACCGCTGGAATTTTCCGAGGAGTCCTACGACTTGCTGATCCAGGCGAAGACGGCGTCGCTCCTGAGCGGCGCGTGCGAGGTCGGCGCGCTGCGCGCGCCGGCGGCGGAGCGCACGGCGCTCCGCCGATACGGCGAGGCGCTGGGCATGGCGTTTCAGATCGTGGACGACCTGCTCGACTACGTGGGTGACCCCAGTGTAACCGGGAAGCCGACCGGCTCCGACCTCCGGGAGCACAAGGTGACGCTGCCATTGATCGCCGCGCTGCCCCGGATGGACGGGGCGGGCCGGCGCCGGGTCGAGGCGCTGATGGACACGGCCGAGCCGGAGGACGGCCAGATCGCCGAAGTCATCGGCGCGGTGGCGGAGGCGGGCGGCCTGGACTACGCCCGGGAGCGGGCGCTCCGGCTGGCCCAGCAGGCCGACGGCGAGCTGGACCAGCTGCCGGCCTCCGCCGCCCGGGACGCGCTCCGGGCCAGCATCACCTACGTCGTGGACCGCCGCCGCTGATGGCCAGCCCACATCGGCCGGGCTTCTATCTCGGCATCCTGGTGGCGGGATTCATCGCCGGCGGGGCGCTGACCTCGCTGCTCCGGCAGACGCTGCCCGACAGCGCTGCGCGGACCTTCTTCACCAACACCTGGACCGCCAACTTCGGGCCTGTCTCCGCCGATCTTCTGGTGCTAAACTTCACCCTGGGCCCGATCGGGCTGCACGTGTCGTTGCTGGCCCTGATCGGAGTGGTGGTGGCGTACCTGATCGCCCGCTCGATCTTCTAGCAGGGGGGCCCCGTGGGAAACCTCGGATTCACCGAAATCATGCTGATCATGGTCGTGGTCCTGCTGCTCTTCGGCGCCAAGCGACTGCCGGAGGTGGGGTCCTCGATCGGGAAGGGCATCCGCGAGTTCAAGCGGAGCCTGACGGACACGCAGGACGCCATCATGGGCGACGACGCCAAGCGCACCGACCTGCCGCCCCGCCAGATGGACACCACTGCGCCGCCTCCGGCGAGCGCCCCGCAGGGCGAGCCGAAGCGGCTGTCGCAGTAGCGACCGGCGATCCGCCCCGGGCAGCACGAAGGGGGCATGCCTCACGGCATGCCCCCTTCGACGTCTCCCGGCCGGCTCACACGCCTGATCGGGGGGTGGCCCCGCCGATCAGGCGCCCTGGGGCACCGGACCGGTCTGCTGCTCCAGCACCTTCTTCCGATCGTCGACCACCTTGGCGTTCTGGCGCAGCGCCTCGAGGTAGCTGCGGACGCGGTCCTGCTGGGCCAGGCGCACCTGCTGTGGGCGGTAGCTGTCGAGCTCCTTCACGAAGGTGGCCGAGTCGGCTTTGGCGTGCTCCAGCGCCTTCATAAAGTAGATGCCCTCCTTGGTGTCCAGCATGCCGCTCCGCTGGCCCACGTCCAGCCCGAACGCGGTGCCGACCACCACCCCGTCCGTGACCGGCGGATTGACCCGGCTGAAGGGGCCGAACTCCTTGTACGGCAGCTTCATCGAATCGGCCACCGCGGGCATGTCGCCGCCGGCCTCGAGCCGCTTCTCGTAGTCCCTCGCCAGCTTCCGGCCCAACTCGAGCTTCTTGTCCGCCCGGGCCTGGAAGGCCACCGTCTGCCGGATCTGCGCCAGCGGCGGCACGCCGGCCCCCTGGGCGCTGTCGAGGCGGAAGACGTAGAACGCGATCGAGGTCTCGATCACCGGACTGGTGGCGCCGCGCTTGGCGGTGGCGGCCCAGACCCCGGCGTCGGGGACCACGAGATTGCCGACCTGAACCTTGGTGCCCTC
>JBBRGH010000160.1:0-7008 GCA_038240915.1 Gemmatimonadales bacterium
CCCGCCCGGCGCCACCCAGCCCCCCGGCCCAGCCGGCTCCCGTGCCCGCCGCGGCCCCCGCGGCCGGGCGGGCGGCCCTGGCGCCGAACCGTGCCCCGGACGCCGGGACCAACGGCGCCAGCGAGACCGCCGAGGAGCGGCTCCGGCGGAAATCCACGCCGCTGGTGCGCAAGATGGCCGCCGAGCACAATCTCGATCTCAGCGCCATCCCGGGCAGCGGCCTGGCGGGTCGCGTCACCAAAAACGACATCCTGAGCTACCTCGAGGCCGGCCCCGCGATCGAGGCCGAGACCCCCGCCGCCCAGTCGCCCGACACCGTGCCCGCGACGGCTCCTGCGGCGGCGGTTGCCCCGGCGCCCCGGCCGGCCCACGCGCCCGCGGTCGAGCCGTGGCCCGGCGACCGGGTCGAGCCGTGGTCCCGGATCCGGAAGCTCACCGCCGAGCACATGGTGATGTCGCGCCGGGTGTCGCCCCACGTCAACACCATTTTCGAGGTCGACTATACCCGGATCGTTCAGCTGCGCGCCCGGAAGAAGCAGGAATACGCCGAGCGGGGGGTCAACCTCACCTACCTGGCGTTCATCGCCAAGGCGGTGGCCGACGGTCTGCGGCAGCACCCGAGCGTGAACTCGGCGGTGAGTGGCGAAAGCACAGTCTTCCGCCGCGACATCAACCTGGGGATCGCGGTCGCGCTGGACTGGGGCCTCATCGTCCCGGTCATCAAGCACGCCGACGAGCTCTCGCTGCTGGGGGTGGCCCGCGCCATCAACGACCTGGGCGAGCGGGCCCGGAGCAAGAAGCTGAGCCCCGACGACGTGCAGCGCGGCACCTTCACCATCACCAACCCGGGCGTGTTCGGCTCGGTGATCGGCACCCCGATCATCAACCAGCCGCAGGCCGCGATTCTCTGCGTCGGCACCATCGAGAAGCAGCCGGCCGTGGTCACGGTGGATGGGGCGGACAGTCTCGCCATCCGGACCAGGGGCATGCTGTCGCTGGCGTTTGACCACCGAATCGTGGACGGCGCCGACGCCGACCGGTTCATGGCCGACATCAAGCGGATGCTGCAGGAATTCCCCGAGGCGGCGGTCTGACGTGGGCCGGACGCTCACGGTCTCGCGGGTGACGGTGCGCGCCGGACGGGAAGCGGAGTACCTCGCGACGGCGCGCGAGCTGGCCGCGCTGCACGAGGCGCGCGGCCGCCATCTCTGGGTGTTCCGCCGGCCGGGCCGGCCGGACACCTTCCTGGAATGCAGTGAGAGCCGGAGCGCCGAGTTGCACCGGGCCGTCGCCCCCGTGCCGGAGGACGAGCGTACGCTCGAGGCCCGCCTCCGCGCCGTGGCCGACTATGAGGCCGACGCCTGGGACCTGTGGGAAGAAGTGGGGAGCGAAACGTAGATGCCGAGACGGATCATGGAGGCGGGCGGCGAGTCGTGGGAGGTTGCGGCCAGCGGCCGGCTCACCCAGTACACCAAGGACGAGTTCGGGGTCGTGTTCACCCGGGGCACGGGGGCGGGCCGGGAACAGCGGGTGGCGCGCTACACGCCTCTCGGCGCCAAGAGCCGGGAGCTCTCGCTCAGCCAGCTCAGCGACCAGGAGCTGCTCGACCTGCTCAGCCACTCGCAGCCGTCGTGGACGGCCCCCGAGCTCGGGTACCGCCGCTGACCGCCGCCGGCATGCCCTCCGGGGCCGGGCTGGTGGACCTGCACGTTCACTCGACCGCATCCGACGGCAGCCTGCCGCCCGAGCGGGTGGTCGAGCGCGCCCGGGCCGCGGGCCTGACCGCGATGGCGCTGACCGACCACGACACGGTGGCCGGCGTCCCGGCCGCGACGGCGGCCGGCGCCCGGCTCGGGGTGCGGGTCGTCGGCGGCTGCGAGTTCAGCTCGGCCGCGCCCTGGGGCGAGATGCATGTGCTGGGCTACTTCGTCCCGTCGGACTCGGTGGAGCTCGAGTCCTTCCTCGAACGCTGCCGGGCCGACCGGGTCCGCCGCGGACGCGAGATGGTGACCCGGCTCCAGCGGCTCGGCGTCCCGCTCGAGTTCGACGACGTGCTCCGCCAGTCGAACGGTGCCGCCGTCGGCCGGCCCCACGTGGCCCGGGCGATTGTCACCCAGGGCGGCGCGATCGACATCTCCGATGCCTTCGACCGCTACATCGGCCGCGGGCGGCCCGCCTTCGTCGACAAGACCCTGCCGGCCTTCCGCGAGATCGCCGACCTGGTCCACTCGGTGCGCGGGCTGGTGTCGGTGGCCCACATCAAGGAGCGCGGCACCCGCTCGTTCCTGGAGCGGCTCAAGCTGGAAGGCCTCGACGCGGTCGAAACCCGCCACCCGAGCCACTATCCGGAGCTGCGCACCCGCCTCACCGAGACCGCCCTCCGGCTGGGCCTGCTCCGGACCGGCGGCAGCGACTGGCACGGCGATCCCGAGCCCGGCGAGACCCACGGGGCCCTCGGCTCCCAGGAGGTGCCGCTCGAGTGGCTCGAGCGCCTGGAGCAACTGCGCGCCGGGCCGCCGGCCCCCGTGGCCCCGTGAGCGGGCTGATCGCCGTCGGCAGCCTGGCGCCCGCCTTCACGGCGCAGGCCTCCGACGGACGGAGCTACCGCCTCCAGGAGCTGCTGGCCGAAGGGCGGGTGCTGCTGGCCTTCTATCCCGGCAACGACACCCCTGGCTGAAACCGCCAACTGTCCGCCGTGCGCGACGACCTGCCTCAGTACACCCGCCATCGCATCCGCCCGTTCGGGGTCAATCCGGCGTCGGCCGAAAGCCACGCCGGGTACGCCGAGCGGCTGAGGCTGAATTTCCCGCTGCTGTCCGATCCGGGCCTGGACATCGCCCGGGCGTATGGCGCGTTTCGGCCGGATGGGGTCACCATCGCGCGGTCCGTGGTCCTGATCGAGGCGGACGGCGCCGTCGTCTACAGCCAGGCAGGCGCGCCCGGCGTCGACATCGTTCTCGAAGCCGTGAGGTGAGCATGCCGCCCGTGACGTTCGACTTCAAAGGCAAGGTGGTGCTGGTGACGGGGGTCGGCCGCGCCGGCCAGATCGGCAACGCGGTGGCGCTCGCCTTCGGCACGGCCGGCGCCAGCCTGGTGGCGTCCGACGTCAACGCCGTCGGCGTGACGGAGCGGGTCCGCGAGTTCGCGGCCGAGGGGGTGGATGCCCGGCCCTGCGCGGGTGATCTGTCGCAGCCGGATATCGCGGCGCTGGCGGTGGAAACGGCCATCCGGCACTTTGGCCGGCTGGACACCGTCGTGAATGTCGCCGGCGGGCTGACCACCTACGGACCGATCGAGCAGCTCACCGTGACGGACTTCGATCGCGAGCTGTCGATCAACCTGAAGACCACGGTGCTGGTCTCTCAGGCGGCCATCCCCGCCCTCGCCAAGACCCGGGGCTGCATCATCAACTTCGCCTCGATCGCCTACTTCCAGCCGCAGAGTCCGATGGCCGTCTACTCCGCCGCCAAGGCGGCCGTGGCCGGCTTCACCCGAAGCCTAGCGCTCGAGCTGGCCGACCGGCACATCCGGGTCAACGCCGTCGCGCCGGGGATGGCCCGGACCGGCGACAACGTCGCCAGCGCGGGGCAGGGGGCGGCCTACGTGGAGATGGAGGATCTCACTCGCACCGTGCTGTCGCTCGCGGTGGGCGGCCCCGGCGCGCTCAACGGTGAGATCGTCCAGATCGCTCCGCGCGGCGGGAGCTGATGCGGCTCGAGGGCCGCGTCGCGCTCGTCACCGGGGCGGGCCGCCGCCTGGGCCAGGCGCTCGCCCGGGCGCTGGCCGGCCGGGGCATGACGGTCGCCATCCACTACAACAGCTCGGGAAGCGGTGCCGAAGCGCTGCGCGACGAGATCGTCGGCGCCGGCGGGCGGGCCTCCTGTTTCGCCGCCGATCTCCGGGACGCTGTTGCCGCCGGCGAGCTACCGCGCCGGGTCGCCGCCGAGCTCGGCGGCCTCGACGTGCTGGTCAACTCGGCCGCGATCATGGTCCATCGCTCGTTCGAGGAGACCACGCCCGCCGAATACGACACGGTGCTGGACCTCAACCTCCGCTCGGTCTTCTTCGTCACCCAGGGCGCCGCGCCCGCGCTCCGGGCCGCCCGGGGGAAGGTCGTCAACCTGGCCGACCTGAGCGGCCTCGAGCCCTGGCCCGGCTACGCGGCGCACTCGCTGAGCAAGGCCGGTGTGGTCATGCTCACCCGGGTCCTCGCGCTCGCCCTCGCGCCGGACGTCACCGTCAACGCCATAGCTCCCGGCACAGTGCTGGTGCCCGACGAGTACGATGCGGCCGAGCGCGACCGGCTGGCGCGCACCACGCCGCTCCGCCGGCTCGGGACCCCCGAGGATGCCGTCGCCGCGCTGCTCTACCTGCTCGAGGGGGGCGACTTCGTGACGGGTGAAGTGCTGCCGGTCGATGGCGGGCGACTCCTCCGCTGACCACGCGCTGGGCGAGGTCGTGATCGTGGGGGGCGGCTGCTACGGCAGCTTTTACGCCGGGCAGCTGCTGCGGGCCCGGGCCCGCGGCGCCGTCCGCTGGCGGCGGCTGCTGGTGGTGGACCGTGATGCCGCCTGTCGGGCCGGCGCCGCGCTCGCCGGCGCCGCCGGGACCGAGCTGGTGGTCGAGGAGTGGGGCGCCTTTTTCGACCGGTACCTCGCCGCCCGCGCCGCCGACGGGGCCGCGCCGGAGGCGCCGGATGCCATCGTCCCGTCCCCGCTCATGCCCCACCTCATGTACCAATGGCTCGAGCGCCGGGCTCGGGCTCGCTGGCCCGGCCGCGCGGTCGGCCCGCGGCCGGTGCCGCGGGGTCCCGGCACGCCCTACGACGTGCTGGCGCCGGACGGCACCCGCTACGTCTCGTTCGCCGACTGGCTCTGCCCGGTGCACTGCATCGAGCCGGCGACCTGTCCCGTGATCGCCGCGCCACGCACCTGGGAGATGGGCGACGTCATGGCCGCCCTGGCCCGGAGGCTTGATGCCGAGCGGCCGACGGCCGGGCCGGTGCTGTTCACCTGCCGCCACCGGGTGTTCGGGGTCGGCATGTTCGACGTCTCGACGGTGCTGGCGGGCGACGCCGTCGTGGCCCGGGCTGGCGCCGCGGGCACCCCGGTGGACGTGCTGGTAGCCACGATATCCGCCTGCCACGGGGCCGCGAGCCTGCTGCATCTCGGCGGAGCGGGCCCCGGTGCCGTCACGGCCGGGAACCCGGCCGTCCGATCCGGGGTTGAGGTGCGGTAACCCCTTGGCGACCTATATTTCAGCCAACCAGACGACGGGGAACGGGATGACGCACGTGGAGGAGTTCGAGCTGATCATCGTCGGCGGCGGGCCCGCGGGGCTCTGCGCCGCCATGTACGCCGGGCGCGGCATGCTCAAAGCGGTGCTGCTCGAGCGTGGCGTGCCCGGCGGCGAGCTGCTCAATACCGAGTGGATCGACGACTACCCGGGCTTCGAGCACATCCTGGGACGCGAGCTGGCTCAGAAGATGGCCGCGCACGCGGCCGCGTTCGGCGCGGACATCCGCCAGGAGAACGTCGAGTCCATCGTGCGGCGCGACGACGGGGTCTTCGAGCTCAACACCAGCCGCGGCACCGTCTACCAGGCGCCGACGGTGATTCTCACGGCGGGCGGGACGCCCACCAAGCTGGAGGTGCCGGGCGAGCTCGAGTACGCCGGCCGCGGCGTGTCCTACTGCGCGGTGTGCGACGGCGCCTTCTTCAAGGGCGAGACCATCGCCGTGGTCGGCGGCGGGGACGCCGCGGTGGAAGAGGCGGACTACCTCACCCGCTACGCCAAGAAGGTCTTCGTCATCCATCGGCGCGACGAGTTCCGGGCCTCGAAGATCCTGCAGGAGCGGCTGTTCGCCAATCCCAAGATCGAGGTGATCTGGCACAAGCGGGTGCGGGAGCTGACGGGCACGCCGGCGGGACTGCAGTCGCTCCGGCTCGAGGATACCGTCACCGGGGACGTCTCGACCCTGGCCGCCACGGGCTGCTTCGTCTTTATCGGCTTCCAGCCCAATTCCGGCCTGGTGAAGCAGCACTTCGCCCACGACGCCAGCGGCTACATCATCACCGATGACCGGATGATGACGTCGATTCCGGGGCTGTTCGCCGCCGGCGACCTGCGGGTGCAGCTCACCCGCCAGGTGACCACCGCGGTCGGCGATGCCACCACCGCGGCGATCGCGGTCGAGAAGTATCTCAAGGACCGGCAGCGCGCGGCGCTGGGAGCCAGGGTCGGTGTCTGAGCTGGAGGTCGTGTCGCTGCCCAACGGGCAGCTGGCCGAGAACTGCTATCTGGTGGCCGATCGGGGCACCCGCGACGCGGTGATCATCGACCCCGGCGAGGAGCCGGCCATGTTCCTGGCCGAGCTCGACACCAGGGCCTGGACGCTCCGCGCGATCTGGCTGACGCACGCCCACGTGGACCACATCATGGGCGTGGGCGCGGTTCGCCGCGCCACCGGGGCGCCGATCCATCTCCATCCGCTCGACCGTCCGATCTACGACGCCCTCCCGCAGTTCGGCGCCTGGCTGGGCAAGCAGCTCGACCCGCCGCCGCCGCCGGACGTGGCGCTCGAGCCGGGGCGCCCGCTGCAGGTGGGCCGGTTCGATTTCGACGTTCGCTTCACCCCCGGTCACTCGCCTGGGAGCGTAAGCTTCGTGGGGCACGACAGGGTCTTCGGGGGCGACGTGCTGTTCAACGGCTCGGTCGGCCGGACCGATCTCCCCGGCGGCGACACCGCCACGCTCATGGCCACGATCCAGACCCAGTTCCTCTCGCTGCCCGACTCCACCATCGTCCACAGCGGCCACGGGCCCGACACCACCATCGGGGTGGAGCGGCTGACCAATCCGTTCCTGACGGGGGCGTTTCCGCTTGGGTGATGCTGGGGCGGGTGGCCGGTCGGCGGGGCAGGCGGTCGGTCGCGCGCCGGGGACCGGCCGATCGCCCGGCCGGGCCCCCCCCCCCCCCCCGGGGCCCACCCGGGGGGGTTCACTGGCC
>JBBRGH010000161.1:0-7005 GCA_038240915.1 Gemmatimonadales bacterium
CGGTGTCCGGCTGCAGCTCCAGCACCGCCTCGGGCGTCTCGAACGGCTGCTCGCCCGGGCCGGAGCCGCCCGGACGCGGCCCGCGCTCGTCGTCCGGCCGGAGCCGACCGCGCGGCCGGCTCATGGCGCCACCAGGTCCACGGCCGCACGGGTGAGCGCGTCCCAGCCGGCCCCGGACGCGTCCGGCCGCGCCTCGTCGGTGGTGTTGAGGACTCCCACCACGGCGGTCGTCGTCACCGGGTCGAAATAGAAGAACGACCGGAACCCCGACTGCTCCCCGGTGTGACCCACGATGGTGCGGGCTCCCCGGCGGGAGAGATAGAACGAGAGCCCGAAGGCCTGGTCGAGCCCGTCGCCCGCGACCAGCGGGACGACCGGCCGCCACATCTCCTCCAGCGTGGCATGCCGAAGCACGCCGTCGTAGCGCGCGGCCAACGCGCTGTCCCCGCGGTCGGCGTGGGTCAGGAACCCGAGATATTTGACCAGATCCGTGACCGGGGCATTCCACCCGCTGTTCGGGATCGTCACGCCGGGATCGAACTCCCGGGGGTTCGCCACCGTCCGCGGCGACCCTGCGCTGTCGGCCCGCACCGTGTAGCTGGCGGCACGACGGGCCGCCAGGTGATACGGTGAGATGCCCACGAAGCTCTCGGACATTCCCAGCGGCGTCCAGATGTTCTTCTGGACGTACACCGCCCAGGGATCGCCGGAGAGCGCCTCGACCACGCGGGCCAGATAGATGAATCCGGGGTTGCTGTAGCCGAAGCGCGTGCCGGGACGGAAGGCGAGCTCCTGGTACGGCATCATGGCCACCAGCTGGTCCCAGCGGGTGGGCTCGAACGGCTCCCACGGCCGGCCGTCGCCGTAGGGCCAGGTGGGATTCTGAAAGCCCGCGCTATGGGAGAGCAGCATCCGGAGGGTGACGTCGTCGATCGGGCCGTAGGCATCGTGCACCTGTCGCAGCTCGGGCAGGTAGCGCACGATCGGATCATCGAGCGAGAGCCGTCCCCGGTCGCGGAGCTGGAGGACGGCGATGGCGGTGAGCGTCTTGGTGATCGAGGCCCAATGGTAGACCGCGTCCGGCTGGGGGGCCCGGGCCAGTGCGGTCTCGCCCCGCCCGTAGGCGTGGCGCGCCAGCACGCGCCCGCCCCGGAGCACCGTGACGGTCCCGCCCACGACCCCGTCGCCCTCGGCGTAGCGGTCGAACCCCGCGAGGAATCCGGCCCAGCCCGGCGGCGGTGCCCCGGCCGTCGGGCGCTGCGCGGCGAGGGTACCGCCGCCGGACCCAAGCACGGCGGCGCCAGCGAGCGCGACGGCCCCGCGGAGGACCCGGAGGCGGCGCACCGGGACGCTAGTCCGCCGAGCCGGCGAGGATCTTCTCGCCGTACTTGCCGGGCCGAAACGGCCGCTCGCTGTAGCTGACGGGGCTGCGGATGATGCTGATGGGCGGCGCGGGCAGGGCGACGAGGCGCTGGAGCAGGTGGCTGGTCCGGTCGCTGGCCGGCTCGCTCGGAAAGCGCGAGGTGACGAAGAGGATGTCGAACACGATCGTCGAAGGCGGCAGGGACCGGAGGCTGCCTTCGAGCGCATCCAGCGCGGCCCCGGCAGCGAAGAGCCGCCGGAGCCGCGACGCCCCACCACGACCGGCGGGGCGGAGTCCGGTGCGGCCCACGGGCACCGCCTCGTGTCGCTAGCTGTGGAGCGCGTCGACCGAAGCGTTGAGATCCCGGCGCAGCTCCGCTTCGCCACTCAGCAGGGTGGCCCAGGTCAGCTCCTGTCCCTTTCGAGCACCCTTCGGCGTGATCTTCACGCCCTCGGGCGACATGGTGACGGTGTAGAGCTTGCCGTCCAGTTCCAACTCACGCTTGATCGTCTTGTCCAGTTTGGTAGCCATTTCGCTCCTCGGTCGCTCAGGGGGTGCCGTGGCGCGGCGCGCGCCGACCCGCGCCGGTACAGGACGCAAACTAGGCAGGGCGTGCCGGACAGGGAACCGTCCCACCCTCGCTCGGGATTCTCCCGCCACGTCGAGGCACTCGAGCTCGACCCGGGCACCCAGGGCGGGACCCGCCGTTTCGGGGCCGCTGCCGCCCGGCACTAGCCGTCCGGTGCTGTCGGTCCCGAGCCGACCAGAGAGATAGATCATCGGACCGGCGCGCACCGCCGCCGAGAGGGCAGTTGGCGAAGCGGACCGGCCGTGGGGATCGGGCCCTCTATCTGACGTGAGGTCGGGCTACGTCGGGCGGTGAAGGCTAGGCGCGCGCGGATCAAAAACGAAGGGCCCTGGTTCTCAGTACCTCGAAATCACTTGAAGTATTGAATCTTACGTGATACAGCTAACATGTTGCCCAACAGTATTCTATGCTGATCCACCTCAGTGCGTTTCCTGGTTGTTCTGGTTTTCTTCGAACCAGGAAAATGGGGGCGTGAGGCCAGTGACCCTACGTTGGGTCCCCGCCCCGGGGCCCCGGCCGTGCTCCCCCGCGTCGTCTCAACGTCACGGCCGACGTGCGCGGCGCTGTGTCATTTGGTGGGAACGACTCGACTTTGCGAGGGCCGGCCCGACTGGTCGGTGCTCGTGCCACCTGGCAGAAGATCCCGCCGTTCGACGGGCATCCGCCGGCTTCGGATCGATCGCCCGACACAGGAGCGCCAGTCGTGTCCCGGAAACCCGACCAGCCCATTCCCGACACCCCGCTAGCGCGGCGGGCCGATCTTCCGGTGCCGGGCGAGCCGGACCAACATGCCGACCAGGTTCGCTACGGCACACCCGGCCCCCGCCGTAATCAGCCAGCGGGCCGCGATCCGGAGGATGTTCACCCGGTTCACGTCCACGATCACCAGCAGGAGCTTGGCGCTGAGCAGGGTGGCGGCGGTCGAAAAGATCAGCAGCTGCAACAGCAGCAGGGGCCGGTAGCCCATGCCCTCGTACAGCCAGTAGAGCGCGAGCCCCACCAGGAGCCAGGCGAGCATCCCGGTCCGGGTGCTGGTGCCGAGTGGCAGGTCGCGGATGATCGGGACCACCAGCAGTCCGAGCGCCAGCAGCATGGACAGCAACAGCAGCGACGCCCGCCGGAGTTCCCGCGGCGTCGCGTCCTCGGCGGACGGGTGAATGGTCGACATCACGACGCCGCGTTCAGGCGCACACCCACTCGATGCCTCCGATCTGCTCCTTGACCGCGAACGAAATCCCGTGTGCCTCGCAGGCGTCCTCGAACGCCTGCTGCGCCTCGAACGCATTCCGGTTCCACACGTACGTCGAGATCTCCAGCGTGCAGCCGGGCCGCGCCGTCAGCAGGCCCTCGGCGATGCGCAGCGTCAGCAGCTCGAGATCGGCCAGTCCGATCGATTCCCGTCCGGTCATTGCGGGCGTCACTCCAGATCAAGGGGAAGGGCCGCCGACGGCAGCCTCACGCGACCGGGTCCCCCAGGAGCGTGGCGGTCGCCACGCGCGTCGCCCGCCACGCAGGCAGCACGGCGCCGAGCGTGGTGATGCCGACGAGCAGGCCCGCGGTTCGGACGAGAAGGCCGCCATCCCACGCCGGCAGCCCGCGCACCACCGTCCCGAGCGCCGTCCAGAGCGCGGGCCCGAGCCCTGCGCCGATCAGCCCGCCCGCCACCCCCACCAGGGCCGCCCGGCCGACCACCAGGAAGACCACCCGCGCAGCCCGCGCTCCCACCGCCCGGCGGAGGCCGAGTTCCGGCGCGAGACTCCGGACCCAGAGCTGGATCTGCACCACGGTCGCGAGCAGCGCCACCAGCAGCGTGGCCCAGCCTTCGACGGTGAACAGCCGGCCGAACCACGCGACCGGGGCGATCTGGGCGGACCGGAGCCCCGCTTCGCCGATGTGGGTCACCGGCTCGGCGCCGTTCGCCAGCCCGCGCAGGTCGGGCGCGCGCGCGCGCGCCGATTGCCCGGCCCGCGGGCGCAGCATCAGCTCCACTGCGAACGCCGGGTGCTGCAGGACGCTGGCGTAGACGGCGAACGGGGGGAGGAGCGCGCCGCCGAGGCCGGACGGTACCGCGTCGTCCACGATGCCGACCACCGTGTGCCAGGTCCGGGGATCGTCGCCGAACAGGAGCCGGCGGCCGATGGCGTCGCCGTTCTGGAAATGGCGCTGTGCCAGGCTCCGGCTGACCACCGCGACCCGCGGAGCGTTCCACCGGTCGGCGTCGGTAATGCCACGGCCGGCCAGAAGCTGGAGACCGAGCGACTGGAAGGTATCGGCACTCACGACCTGATGGAGGGCGGGCACCGCGTGCCAGGGAACGTAGAGCCCGCCCATGGGGCAGAAACCGCAATCGGTCGTGACCACGCTGACGGTGCCCAGGCCGAGCGAGGCCCCGTCCCCCGTCAGGCTGACGGTGTCGAATGCGGCGCCGGCCCGGAGCCGATCGAGCAGGGCGGCGTACTGGGCCGACCGGGCCGCGGGATCCAGCGCGGCGAGCCCGCCGCGATAGAGCACACCGCCGCGCGGTGCCGCCCCATCCTGGCGTCCAACCGTGGCGGCGTGGCGGCCGATGAGACCGCCGGCCGTGAGCAGGACCAGCGCGAGACCCAACTGCACGGCGGGGACGGCCAGGCTGACCCGGCGCGGCGCGGCGTCCACCAGCCGGCGGCGCGGGGCGAACATCAGCGCCAGGAGCGCGCCTGCCAGCACCGCCAGCACCACCACGCCGATCACGGCGAACGCCGCCAGACCGACCCACGCGTCCGCGGCGATGACGCGGCCGGGCCAGGTGCCTGCGGCGCGGGTGGCGAAGAGAAAACCCGCCAGGCCGCCGCCGGCCACCGCCGCGAGTGCGATCGCGCCGCCCTCGAGCAGGCCCGACAGCGCGAGCACCCGGCCCGGCGCCCCCACTGCCCGCCGAAGCGTCATCTCCCCGGCGCGCTCGAAGGCACGGGCGGCGAACACCAGCACCACGCCCACGCCGGCGACGAGGAGCGCGGCCCCCGCGGCGCCGGCCAGCGCTTGGAACAGTATGCGGACGGCGTCCGACTGCAGCGAGGCCGGCGAGCGGGCCAGTGCCCAGGACGGATCGAGCACCGCGCCCCGAGCAGCGGTCAGCAGCAGCCGCGGCTCGAGGCTTCCACCCGCCACGCGGGCGAGCAGCGCGACCAGCAGTGCCGCGGCCAGACCCAAGCCGGCCATCGCGACCAGCAGCGCGGCGGTGCCCCAATTGGTGCGGAGCCCCCACCAGGCCGCGGCCCAGGCTGGCCCGAGAGCGGGGGGCAGTCGGCGGCGGCGGGCGACAGTGGGCATAGCGACTTACTCGTAGTTGGTGAAAGGCGGCGTGTCCACCATCGTCCCAACGTGGCGATCGCGGAAGCGGTGCACCAGGGTGACCCGGTCCCCGCCTTCGCGCCGCACCGTGGATTCGACCAGCTCCCATCGCTCGTCGTCGCCGAAGCCCGCGTCGTTGAGCCGCTCGGCCTCCCGTCTGGCCACGTCGCCTGGCGTCGGCCGGCTGGCAGGATAGGCGTCTTCGTGGTGGGCCACCAGGGTCCGCCAATGCTCGTCGCCGGCTCGTTCGACGGCGGCGCGCACGGCCTCGCGGGTGAGCGGCATTGTGGTTGTCCTCGTTGATCGGCGTGGGCCAATGGTTCCTCGAGGCCCATATTAGTACGTCGGGGCGGGCGCGGCGTCCGTGACCCGGCTCGCACCGCGTGCCGCTGGCGGGATCGAGGCCGAGGCCGGCGCCCCGCGGCTTGGCCGGCGCGAAGCAGCCCCTAGAAACAAGATGAGGTAAATACCACATACTGCTCTCACAAAACAGCTTATGAAGTATGTGAAAATAGAATTTCTCACCTGCCATCGTCGGTCGCCGAATCCGGCTTCGAGGCCACCACCTCGATTCGCAACGGTTCGTGGGCCACCTCCACCATCCGGGCCGCCGCATCGAACCGCCCCACCCACACATCGTAGGGCCCGGGCGGAAGCGGCCCGATCAGCGCCTCATAGATCACCTGCCGGTAGACCGGCTGTGGCGGCGGATCATCGATCGGCCGCCCCGGCAGTGAATCGTACAGCGTCAGGCGGAGCGTGTGCGGCTCGCTCAGGTCCACATCGCCGTAGAGACCCCCGCCCTCCACTTGAATCCCGAGGCCGCGAATCGTCACGCTTTGGCCGTGCAGCCGCAGCGTCGGCGGGCCGGCGTCCGACGGACTCGCATTCCCGAGCACCTGAAAGCTGACCGGGGCTCGGACCGGAGCGGGCCCCGGCCGGGGTGGGCGGCCGCAAGCGGACAGCAGCATCGCCGCAACCAGACCGTGCCGCAGGCTCATCCTGGTCACCCTGCCCCGTCCGGCGCCACCACGGCCGGCCGCCCCCACCACAGATAGACCGGAATGCCGAGCAGCAGCAGCAACGTCCCGATGGCGGCATTGCCCGGGTTGGCCAGCACCGAGCTCAGGACCACGAGCATCGCGGCCAGCACGAAGATCGCCGGGGTCCAGGGGTAGCCCGGCACCCGGAACCCAGCGGCCGGGGCAACGCCGCGGTCGCGGGACCGCAGCCGGTAGAGGCCGGCCACCGTCAGGCCGAAGAAGATCCAGTCGCCGAACGAGACGTAGTCCACCAGCTGGGAGAACGTCCCCGTCAGGGTCAGCACGATCGCCCAGGCGCACTCGGCCACGATGGCCAGCGCCGGCGTGCGGTGCCGCGGATGGAGGACGGCCAGGCGGGGCAGGAAGACGCCGTCGGCCGCCATCGCCTGAAGCACCCGGGGTGTCACCAGGATGACGAGGTCCAGAAAGCCGAGAGTCGACATGGCGATCCCCGCCGCGATGAAGCGGCCGCCCGCCGGGCCCATCAGGGCCCGCATCGTGTCGGCGGCGGGGGCGGAGCTGCGGGCGAGACCGGTGAGGCCGAGGACCCGGAGATAGGCCAGATTCGCCAGGAGATACACCAGCACCACGATCAGGACACCGCCCACCAGGGCGCGCGGGAGGGTCCGCTCCGGCGCCACGATCTCCTCGGCGATGAAGTTGGTCTGCTGCCAGCCGCC
>JBBRGH010000162.1:0-7005 GCA_038240915.1 Gemmatimonadales bacterium
CTCGGCGCTGTCCTACGCCCACGAGTCCGGCGTGGTCCACCGCGACATCAAGCCCGACAACGTGCTCATCTCCGGCGGCGTGGCCGTGGTGACCGACTTCGGCGTTGCCAAGGCGGTCAGCGCCTCCACGGCCATCACCAACGCCACCGCGCTCACCTCGCTCGGCCTGGCACTCGGCACCCCGGCCTACATGGCGCCGGAGCAGGCCTCGGGCGACGTCAACATCGATCACCGGGCCGACATCTACGCCCTCGGCGTCACCGCCTACGAGATGCTGGCCGGACGGCCGCCGTTCCACGGCCGCTCGATCCAGGCCACGCTCGCCGCCCACGTGCTCGAAGCGCCCGAGCCGGTGGACCGGCTCCGGCCGGTGCTGCCGCCGATGCTGGCCTCGCTGGTAATGGCCTGCCTGGCTAAGCGGCCGGCCGACCGGCCCCAGTCCGCCAGCGAGGTGCTGCACGCGCTCGACGCGATCGCCACGCCGGGGAGCGGCACCGTCCCCACGACGGTGGTGTCCGTTGCCACGCTCCCGATCGCCCGGCCGTCGCGGAGCCGCGCGATCGCCGGGGTTGCGGCCTCTGCCGTCGTCCTCGTGGCGGCCGGCGCGCTCCTCTGGAGCCGGCGCGAGGGGGGCACGCCGAGTTCAACTCCGCGGAGCGCCGCCGCCCTGCCGGCCGACACCGTGGGCGCGGCCCCGCCGTCCGCCACGCCGCCGGCCGAGGAAGCGCCGACGCCCGCCATCCCCACCGCCCCGCCGGCCAGGGCGCCCGCTGTTCGCCGGAGCGAGACCGCTCGGCCCGCCGCCGAACCGACCCGCGCTGCCCATCCGTCACCCGACGCCGACCGCGCCTCGTCTGCCGCCACCCGTGTGCCGTCCGAGGCCACCCGGCCCGAGTCGGCCAGCACTTTCGCCAAGGCGCCTCCCACGCGTGACACTGCGCCGACCACCGCGGCTGTCCCGACGCCAGCCGCGACGCCGACGCCTCCTCCCGTCCCGTCACCCTCCTCGGCCGCCTCCGATTCCATCTCCGCGCCGCCCCGGCCCGCGCCCGACCGCCAGGCCGATCTCCGCGGCGTCGCCGACGCCATCGCGGAGTACGGCCGCGCGGTCGAGTCCGAAAGCGTGGACGGGCTCAAGCGGGTCTATCCGGGAATGACGGCCGATCAGCAGGCGGGCTGGCAGCAGTTCTTCAGGACCGTACGGGAGGTCACGTCGCAGCTCGAGGTTCGCCAGGCCGACGTCTCGGGCGACACCGGCTCAGCGCTGGTGAGCGGCACCTACGCCTACATGAACGAGAGCAGCCACCGCGCCGTGCAGCAGCAGGTCTCCTTCCGCGCCGTGCTCCGCCGGACCGGCGGCGTCTGGCGCATCACGGAGATCCGCTAGTCCCTCAGAAGTTGTATTCCATCCCCATGGTCCAGATCACGTCCGGCCGGAGGCCCCCGCGGTTGAGGGGCCATTCGCTGTTGGCGAGGAAGGTGAGTCCGGGTGCGGCCGTGAGCTTGACGCCGAGCGAGGCGTTGACGATGTCGTCGCGCCGATCGGGGATGATGGTCGGGGTGACCACCCGGCGGTAGGGCGCCTGGATCACGACCGGCGCCGGCACCTGCAGCGGGCTGGTGCCCACCTGCAGCTCGGAGACGAGATCCGCGGCCAGCGTGGCCCAGGGCGCCAGCAGGTGGTCGAAGCCCGCGGTCGCCAGCACGGCGTCGCTCTCGAAGTCGCCGCCCCGGTAGAGGTAGCCGACGTTGGCGTGGGGTGAGAAGTCGCCGAACCGCGCCGAGACGATGGCCAGGCCCCGGGCCGCGAACGAGCCCGACCCCAGCAGGTCCTCGCTGCTGCCGGTCGGGAAGCGCACGTCCGCCAGCACGCCCACCGACAGCGGCTCCGACCGCCGGAGCGCGATCTTGACCCGCCCCGCCACGTCGCCAATCCCGGTGGCCGAGCCCTCGACGAAGCGCGACGCGGTGAGGATCGGGTTGTCCGGCGTGCCGCCGAAGAAGTGAACCGCCGGCGGCGGGCCGAACGGGTTGATCTGGGCCGTGCTGCTGCCCTGGACCGTGGTGGATACGATCGGCAGCACCACGCCCACGTCCACCCGGTCGGTCAGGCCGTAGGTCAGCAGGAACGAGGTGACCGTCAGCCGGACGTCGAGCGCCAGGTCGAGGTTGATGGTCTCGTTCTCCAGGGTCGGCACGCCGAGCAGGCCGCAGTCGCCGCCCGCAATCGAATCACAGCCCGGGAAATCGGAGTTGGCGTGGGTGAAGGTGAACCGCAGGTTCTGCAGGTCCACTCCGCGCAGCGTCTTGAAGCTGGCGCCCGTGCGGGTGAGCGCCGCCAGCGCCCGCCCGCGGCCCAGCGTCTGGGCCCGCTCGCCGAACACCGGGCCGGCCGAGTTCGAGGTCCGGACCGGCACCCCGCCCTCGAAGCTAAAGGTGGCGCCCCCGCTCGCCGCCGCGACCGGGATGTTGGCGATGTTGCTGCCGATCGAGTTGGTGAGGAACGAGATCACGGTGCCATTGCTGGCCACCGCGGACGGCACGAAGTGGCTGCCGTGGATCCGCACCGCGTCGGGATTGTTGGGGTCGGCGGTGCCGCCGAGGAAGAGCGGGTCCTGGCCGTCGCCGAAGATGAACAGGGCCGACAGCCGATCTTGCAGATGCTGGGCCTGGACGCGGGGCGCGGCCGCCAGCAGCACGGCGACCGTGAGGAGGAGTGTGCGCACGAGCGGCTCCGGGAGATTGGCTCGGCGGCGGAGACGACCTTCCCGCCGCCCGCTATATGTTCGGAGACTGTCCGTGTTTGCGCAACATCGGCGGCCGAGGCCGTGGCAGCAGGTGGATGGCCGCGCCCTCGTCGCCTCTCCCGCCGAACCTCAGGCCTTCGCGCGATACAACCCAGGAAACTGCCGCTTCAGCTCTTCCAGCTTCGGCGCGTCGTTAATCACGATGTACGGCTGCATCGGGTGGTGCGCCAGGTAGTCCTGGTGGTAGTCCTCCGCCGGATTGAACGCCCCGAGCGGTGCCACCTCGGTCACGATCGCGTCCCGGTACACCTTGGCCGCCTCGAGCTTGGCGATGTAAGCCCGGGCCGCGTCGCGCTGCGCCTCGGTCCGATAGAGCACGGCCGAGCGGTACTGCGTCCCCACGTCCGGCCCCTGGCGGTTGAGCTCGGTCGGGTCGTGGGCGACGGCAAAGAAGACCTGGAGCAGCTGGTCGTAGCTGATCCGCGACGGGTCGTACACCACCAGCACCGACTCGGCGTGACCGGTGGTCCCCGAGCTCACCAGCTCGTACGAGGGCGACCGGACCTTCCCGCCGGCGTAGCCCGAGACGGCGGAGGTGACCCCGTTCAGGTGCTCGAACACGGCCTCGACTCCCCAGAAGCAGCCGCCGGCGAAGACGGCCGTGTCGCTGGAGGCCGCCACCCCGACCGGCGCCGGTTCCGCCGGCAGCGCGGCCGCTTCGGCGGCCCGGGCCGAGGACGTCCGGCAGCCCAGCAAAGCCATGGTGGAGAAGAGGATGCCCGCCGCGAGGGCGGGGGCGGAGGCGAACGGGCGGTGGCGTGCGGACATGGCGGATCGCTCGGGGTAGTGGTGCCGAGGAAACGTCGCGAGGGGGCGGGCGGTTCTCAAGGGCGGGCGAGCCCGTCGGTCGGTCTATAGAGCGACGTACTCGCTCGCCGGTGCCAGCCCGGCGAGCCAGCCCGTCTCACCTCGCGATCGCGCTACCTCCGGCGGAAAAAGAACCCGCCACCACCCAGCAGCAGCACCAGCAGGACGATGATGATCAGGGTATTGGTGGTCATGTTCCCTCCTCTGAATGTGGGCGTCGCCGGAGACAAGGGTAGGGGAGTGCCGCCCGCCGCGCTGTGATGCGGATACCACGACCGCTCAATGCCCCGGACGGACCCGCAAAAGCCAGCGGATAGTATTATGGTGCCCGGGAAGAGGCTGGTCGGTTCCCGGGGTCACCAAGCGAGGAAATCCAGACCATGGTCACGCGTTTGCCACTCGTCGGCGTATGCGGAATGCGCTTCCTGATCGAGCGCGAGCCCGCCGTGGACCACTGCGAGGTGGTCTTCGCCAGCGCCCCCGCCATCGGAGAATGACGATGCCGCGATTCGGTGTGCTGGGCTCGGGCGAGGTGGGCCAGGTACTGGCCCGCGGACTCAAGGACCACGGCTACGAGGTGCGGATCGTGGAGCCGGACGCCGCCCAAGCTGAGGCGGTGGTCGCGACCGTACTCGACCAGTTCGGCTGGGACGCGGCCGATATGGGCGGCGCCATCGCCGCCCGCGCCATCGAGCCGCTGGCCGTGCTCTGGTGCATTCCGGGATTCCTGCAGGACAGCTGGGCCCACGCCTTCAGGCTGCTGCGCTAAACGAACGCGCAGCCGCCCTACAGCAGAATCACTCCCGCCCGCGCCCCCGCGGCCACCGCCTCCGCCCGGGTCGAGACGCCGAGCTTGTGGAACAGCGCGGCGAGATGGGTCTTCACCGTGTGCCGGCTGATCCCCAGCCGCGCCGCGATCTGCTTGTTGCCGAGCCCCTCCGCCAGCAGCGCCAGGATCTGGGCCTCCCGCGCGGTCAGCGCCTCGGGCGGCGCCACAGCGCCGGCCGCCGTCCCCTGCGGCACCTCGGCCAGCGCGTCGCCCGGGAGCACCAGCAAGCCCGCCGCCGCGGCCTCCACCGCTGCCACGATCGCGTCGGCCGTGGCGGTCCGTGGCAGCACCGCCTTGGCCCCCGAGCGGACGGCCCGCACCGCCCAGCCACGCGGCAGTCCGTCGCCGAGGAGCACCAGCGCGGGCTCGCCCACCGCCGCATCCGGTGCCAGCGCCAGCCGGGGCGGCTCCGCTCCGCGCTCCACCAGCAGCAGCACCACGGCCGGCCGGCTCTCCTCGATCCGCCGCCGCGCCTCCGCCAGCGTGGCGCTGCCGCCTCCCACGGCCACGTGACCGTGCGACGCCAGCAGCGCCTCGAGCCCGGCCCGCTCCAGCTCCGACCGCGCCACCACCAGCACCCGGATCACGCCGCGCGCGCCTTCCCCAGCCGGCCGACCTGCACCGCCCGCACGAAGCCCTCCACCAGGTGCGACGGGACCGCGATCCCGAGCCCGCCCACGATCATCGCGTTGATCCCCACCACCCGCCCCGCCGTGTCGGCCAGCGGGCCGCCCGAGTTGCCCGGCGCGAGCCGGATGTCGGCATGGAGCCAGCCCGCCGGCCCCATCGCCTCCGTCGGCGCCCGGTGCACCACGCCCAGCGCGGCCGCGTAGCTCACGCCGAGCGGGTGGCCCAGGGCGACGACCAGCTCGCCCGGCCGGAGCCCGCGCGCGTCCGCGTGGAGGGCCGGCTCGAGGTCTTCCGCCGGCAGCGCGAGCAGCGCCAGGTCGCGCCGCGGGTCCCGCGCCAGCACCCGCGCCGCCAGCACGCGCCCGTCGGGCAGCTCCACCTCGGCGCCCGCGCCGGTGGCCACGTGCGCGTTGGTGATCACCACGCCCGAGCGGAGCCAGACCACGCCCGCGCCCGCGCTCCGCCCGCCCGAGCGCACCTGGACCGTCACCCGCGCCAGCCGCTCGGCCACCTCGGCCAGCGCGCCCTCGACGCCGGCGGAAGCCGCGCCGTGGCCGCCCTGAAACAGCGCGTCAGCGGCGGGCACGGGGGCGCTCTCCCACCGTCACGCTCACCTGCTCGGCCCGCCCGCCGCGCGCCACCTGCAGCGCCACGGTCTTCCCGATCCGGTCGCCATCGAGGGCCGCGAGCACGTCGCCCGGATCGCGCACGGCCTGGCCGTCGAGCGCGAGCAGGATGTCGCCGATCAGGACGCCGCCCTTGTCGGCGGGGCTATCGGGCTCGACGTTGACGACCACCAGCCCGCCGTCGGCCTCGAGGCCGAGGCTCCGCTGCAGCGCGGCCGGGAGCCGCACCGGCTGGGTGGCGATGCCGAGCCAGCCGCGGGCGACGTGGCCCCGCGCCAGCAGCTGCGCCGCGACCCGGGCGACGGTCGCGGCCGGCACGGTGAGCGCCGTCGCCCGGGCGAGCCCGGAGGTGTTGATGCCCACGACCCGCCCGTCCGCGTCCACCAGCGGGCCCCCGGAGAAGCCGTCGTACACGCTGAGGTCGAGCCGGATGAACCGGTCGATCGTGCCGCCCTGCCAGGTGCGCCACTCGCCGCCCACCGCGCTCACGATGCCGAGGCTGGCGGTGACGGTGCTGCCGGGGCGGCCGAGCGCGAGGACCAGATGGCCGACGCGGGGGGCGGCCTCGGCGGTCGCGACCGCCGGCGCGGCCGAACCACCTGCTGCCGCATCTGAGTCGCCTGCTGCGGTGCCGGATCCGCTCGCCGCGTTGCCGTCCGCCAGCCGCAGGACGGCGAGATCGGTCGAGGGATCGCGCCCGGCCAGCGTGGCCGACGCGGTGCGGCCGTCGTGCAGTGTGACGGTGATATCGTCGTCGCGCTGGATGGTGTGGTGGGCCGCGACGATGACGCCGGGCTGCCAGACGAAGCCGGACGCCGGGATCCGGCGTCGGGCGTGGATGGCGACGACCGACCGGCCGACGGTCTCGACCGCGGCGGCGAGATCGTCGGATAGCGCGGCCAGCGGGCCGCCGCTCGAGGATGCAGACATGAACGCTCCGATGTGAAGTGAACCGGTGAGCATGATGCCGGGTTTCCGGCGGCCGGAACATCGGGCGAATGGGCGAGGCGGGGGTCAGCCAAAAGGGTGGGTGGCAGAGCTCGCGAGACGCCAAGCAAACCATTTGCGCGGCTCGGGCATCTACCGGAGGTCCCCGCGCGCTCGCGCGGTCCGTGCGTCGCTGGCCGATACAATGGTGAACATGTGAAACGCGACGGGCCGTCGCGCGCTCCCAGCGAAACGCTCGCCGTCGTGGTCCGTGGTGAAGGATGCTGGACACCGATCGCCGGAGATGTTCAGGCCGTGAATCGACGCCGTTTCGTCGCTGCCGCCGCAGGAGGTCTGCTCACGACGCTGCCCGCGCACC
>JBBRGH010000163.1:0-6999 GCA_038240915.1 Gemmatimonadales bacterium
GGCGAGCAACACGTCTCCAGCTCGCGGATCCGCCGGGCGGTGGCCGGCGGCGACCTCGCCACGGCGGCCCGGATGCTGGGGCGGCCCTACCAGGTGAGTGGGCAGGTGGTCCCGGGCGAGCGGCGCGGCCGCCTGATCGGCGTCCCGACTATCAACCTGGGCGAGGTCCCGAGCCAGAAGCTGCTGCCGCCCGACGGCGTCTACGCCGTCCAGGTTGAGTGGCGTGGCGGCCGGGCCGGCGGGATGATGAACCAGGGCCCCAAGCCCACCTTCGAGGACGGCCGGCGGAGCCTCGAGGCCCACCTGTTCGACTTCGCCGGAGACCTCTACGGCGAGTGGGTGCGGATCGAGTGGGTGGAGCGCCTGCGGGACGTGAAGCGGTTCGCCTCGGTCGAGGCGTTGCAGCAGCAGTTGGCGCGTGATCAGTCCCGGGCGCGGGCGGTGCTCGCCGCGGCCGGGCCGGCGTCCAGCCGGGACCCCATGCCTGAGACCCAGACCTGACGATGTTTGCCTCCATTCGTTCCCGCCTGATCGTGATCGCGCTGCTGGTCCTCGGCTCGATCTACTTTCTCTTCCCGCGGACCGTCTCCCTGCGCGAGCGCGGGGCCGACGGCGTGATGCGCGACACCACGCTGACCCGGGTGCCGCTCAAGCGCGGCCTCGACCTCCAGGGCGGCATGCACCTGGCGCTCGAACTCGACCAGTCGAAGCAGGTCTCGGCCGACCCCAGGAAGGACCTCGATCTGGCCCTGACCGTGCTGCGGAAGCGGATCGACGAGTTCGGCGTGGAGGAGCCGCTGGTGCAGAAGGCGGGCGATGACCGGATCGTGGTCGAGCTCGCCGGCATCACTGAGCCCGCCCGGGCCAAGGCCATCGTCCAGCGCAGCGCCTTCCTCGAGTTCCGGATCACCAACAAGACCGATGCGCTCGACAAGTCGCTGCCGGCGATGGACCGGACCCTCCGGAGCCTCGGCGTCAAGAGCGAGACGCCGGCCGGCGGCAAACCGTCGGCGGTTGAGCAGCTGCTGGGTGGCGATTCGGCGAAGCAGCCGGCGGCCACCACCAAGCCCGCGGCCAAGCCGGGTGACAAGGCCGCCAAACCGGGCGACAAAACGGCGGCCGCGACGCCCGCGGCCGACAGCGCCGCCGCCGACACCACGCCCGTCACGGGCGGCGTGCTGGCCGGGTTGATCCAGCCGGCCGCCGCGGTGGCCGGGAGCGCGACACCCGGCGAGTACGTCGTGCTGGAGACGGCGTTCCCCCGGGTGGACAGCCTGATCAACGTTCCGGCCGTGGCCCGGCAGCTGCCGCGAGGCACGGTGCTCCGCTGGTCGTCGGCACCGACCAGCCTCGGCGTGCAGCAGTACCGGTACCTGTACGCCCTCGACGACCGGCCGATCGTCACCGGCAGCAGCCTCGAGAACGCCGGGGCGCAGCTCGACCCGCTCACCAACGGGCCGATCGTGACCTTCCAGCTCGACCGGGCCGGCGGCCGCAAGTTCGGCGACGAGACCGGGCGCCACGTGGGCGACTACATGGCCATCCTGCTCGACGGGCGGGTCCAGGGCCGGCCGCCGGTGATTCAGAGCCGGATCAGTCGGAACGGGCAGATCACCCTCGGCAACAAGAGCCTCCAGGAGGCCCAGGATCTGGCCCTCACGCTCAAGGCCGGCGCCCTCCCGATCCCGCTCAAGATCGTCGAAGAGCGGCAGGTGGGCGCCAGCCTCGGCAGCGACTCGATCCGGAAGGGCATCACCGCGGGCGTGGTCGGCACCGCCATGGTGATCCTGATCATGCTGGTGTTCTACCGGCTCAGCGGGGCTCTCGCGGTCGCGGCGCTGGCCCTCTACATCCTGTTCACGCTCGGTGGCCTCTCGATGATCGAGGCCACATTGACCCTCCCCGGCCTGGCCGGCCTCGTGCTGTCGGTCGGCATCGCGGTGGACGCCAACGTGCTGATCTTCGAGCGGATCCGGGAGGAGCTGCTGCACGGCAAGACGGTGCGGCTGTCGGTGGACGAGGGCTTCAAGCACGCCATGAACGCGATCATCGACTCCAACGTGGCCACGGTGCTGACCGCGCTGTTCCTCTTCCAGTTCGGGACCGGGCCGGTGAAGGGATTCGCGGTCACCCTGATCATGGGCATCATCGCCTCCATGGTCACCGCCGTCTTCGTCACCCGGACCTTCTTCATGATCTGGCTGCAGCGCCGGCCGGCCATGTCTACCCTGAGCATCTGACATGCTGAGACTCTTCGCCAACGCCCAGTACGATTTCATCGCCTTCCGGAAGCGGGCCTACGCCGTCACGGCGCTGTTCATCGCCCCCGGCCTGCTCTGGCTGATGGTGCACGGGCTCAACTACAGTATCGAGTTCACCGGCGGCACCCTGATCCAGGTGCAGAGCAAGGCCCCGGCCGACGTCGGCGCGCTTCGCGCCGGCCTCGACCGCGAGGGCCTCCACGGGGCCGAGATCCAGAACTTTGGCGGCGACAACGAGTTCGTCGTCCGCGCCAGGGTGGCCAAGCCGGGCACCGATGCGAACGACACCCAGGCGACGGCGGACGCCGTCCGCCAGGCGCTGACCGCCGTCCTCGGCGCCGACGGCTTCACCATTCAGCGGACCGAGGCGGTCGGCCCCAAGGTCGGCGGCGAGCTCCGGAGCAAGGCGTTTCTCGCCGTCTTTCTCTCGTTCTTCGCGGTGCTGGCCTACCTGGCCTACCGCTTCGAGTGGCGGTTCGGGCTCGCCGCGGTGGTGGCGACCGCCCATGACATCGTGGCGACCATCGCCTTCATCGGGATGCTCCGACTCGAGGTCAGCCTGACGGTGGTGGCGGCGGTGCTGTCCATGGTGGGCTACTCGCTCAACGACACGATCATCATCTTCGACCGGGTCCGTGAGAACCTGAAGAAGCACAAGAAGGACAGCTTCGAGCAGATCCTCAACCGCTCGATCAACGAGACCCTGCCGCGGAGCGTGCTGACCCACGGCACCACCCTCTCGTCGCTGCTGGCGCTCACGATCTTCGGCGGCGAGGTGATCCGGCCGTTCGCGCTGGTGATGTTCTTCGGCGTCTTCACCGGCACGTTCTCATCGATCTACATCGCCTCGCCGGTGCTGATGGCGATCGAGAAGCGCTGGCCCGGCCAGCTGGCCCGCGGGCACCTGTCGCCCGCGGCCACCGCGGCGCCGGCCCCCGCCGGGGGCCGCAAGGCGGCACCCGCGGTCTGCCCACGGCGCGCGGCGACCCGGCGCCTCCGCCAGGGCCGGAGACATGACCCGGGTCCTGTCTCCGTCGGCCGGGCAGGCTGACGCGCCGCCCCCGCCTCGTCTCCTCCCCCCCTGCTGATCGACACCCACTGCCACCTCGCCGACGCGGACTACGACGCCGACCGCGCCGAAGTCATGGCACGCGCGTGGGCGGGCGGGGTAGCACGCATCGTGGTGATCGGGGCTTCCCGGGCATCGGCCGAAAGCGCCCTGGCGCTGGCGGCGTCGGAGCCGCGGCTCTCAGTCGTGGTCGGGGTGCACCCGCACGACGCCGGCGGTTGGAGCGACGAGACCCGTGAGTGGCTGCGCGCCATCCTGGCGCACCCCCAGGTCGTGGCCGCCGGCGAGATGGGCCTGGACTACCACTACGACCACGCCCCCAGGGACGCCCAGCGTGCCGCGTTCGAGGCCCAGCTGCGGCTGGCCCGCGAGCTGGGCCAGCCGGCCGTGATCCACGCCCGCGAAGCGGACGAGGACGTGGCGGCCATCCTCCGGGCCCATCCGGACATGCCGGCGATCCTGCACTCCTTCAGCAGCGGGCCCGGCCTCTTGCGGGCAGGGCTGGACCTCCGCCACTATGTGTCGTTCAGCGGGATGGTGACCTTCAAGAACTGGCGCCTGGACCAGGCCATCCTGGCAACGCCGCTCGATCGCATTCTGGTGGAGACCGACGGGCCGTATCTGGCCCCCGTGCCCCACCGCGGCCGGCGGAACGAGCCGGCCTTCGTGCGCCACGTGGCGGAGCGCATTGCCGCGGTGCGCGGGCTGCCGGTCAACGATCTGATCCACGCCAGCGCCGCCAACGCGGCCCGGGTGTTTCGCCTGCCAACCCCCTAGCTGCGGGAGCCTCCCCCCGTGACCGTTCCCTCCGATATCGCCATCGCGCAGGCCGCCAAGATGCGCCCCATCCAGGATGTCGCGGCCGAGCTCGGCCTGGGCCCGGACGACATCCTGCCCTACGGTCGGTACAAGGCCAAGATCAGCGCCGAGGCCGTGGCGCGCGGGAAGCCGACCGGCCGGCTGGTCCTGGTCACCGGCATCAATCCCACCCCGGCCGGCGAGGGCAAGAGCACCGTCACGGTCGGCGTGAGCCAGGCCCTCCGCCGGCTCGGCAAGAAGGTCGTCGTCTGCATCCGGGAGCCCTCGCTCGGCCCCGTCTTCGGCGTCAAGGGCGGCGCGGCCGGGGGCGGCTATGCCCAGGTGGTCCCGATGGACGAGATCAATCTCCACTTCACCGGGGATTTCCACGCCATCACCTCGGCGCACAACCTGCTCTCGGCCATGCTGGACAATCACCTGCACCAGGGCAACGCGCTCAACCTCGATCCGCGCCGCATCACCTGGCCTCGGACCATCGACATGAACGACCGGGCGCTCCGCTCGATCGTGATCAGCCTGGGGGGCATCAACGCCGGCCCGGTGCGTGAGGATCGCTTCGTCATCGTCCCCGGCAGCGAGATCATGGCCATCCTCGCCCTGGCCAATGACCTCAGCGACCTGGAGGCCCGGATCAGCCGGATCATCGTGGGCCTCACCCGGGACCGGAAGCCGGTCACCGCGGGCGAGCTCAAGGCGGCCGGCGCGATGACCCTGCTGCTCAAGGACGCGATCCTGCCCAATCTGGTGCAGACGCTGGAGGGCGGCCCCGCGCTGGTCCATGCCGGTCCGTTCGGCAACATCGCCCACGGCTGCAACTCGCTGGTCGCCACCCGGCTCGGGCTCGCGCTCGGGGAGATCGTGCTGACCGAGGCCGGCTTCGGCGCCGACCTCGGGGCGGAGAAGTTTTTCGACATCAAGTGCCGCTTCGGCCAGCTCAAGCCCGAGGTGGCGGTGGTGGTGGCCACGGTTCGCGCGCTCAAGATGCACGGTGGGGTCAAGAAGGACGCGCTGGGCACCCCCGACGTGGCGGCGCTCAAGCGCGGGATGGTGAATCTCGAGGCCCACGTGCGCAACGTGCAGAAGTTTGGCGTGCCGGTGGTGGTGGCCCTCAACCGGTTCGTGAGCGACACGCCGGAGGAGATGGACGTGGTGCTGCAGGCAGCCAAGGGCTGGGGCGCCCGGGCCGCCCTGAGCGACGTATGGGCCAAGGGCGGGGAAGGCGGCGAAGCGGTCGCTACGGAGATCCTGGCGCTGCTCGCCGAGGGCAAGGCGGAATTCAAGCCCATCTACGACGTGGCCCAGCCGATCAAGGCCAAGATCGAGACCATCGCCCGCGAGATCTACGGCGCCGACGGCGTGGACTACACCGCCGCGGCCGAGAAGAACATCGCCCAGTGCGAGGCCATGGGCCTGGGCGGCACCCCGGTCTGCATGGCCAAGACCCAGTACAGTTTCAGCGACGACGCCACCAAGCTGGGCCGGCCGACCGGGTTCCGGCTGACCATCCGCGATGTCTCGCCCTCCGCCGGCGCCGGCTTCGTCGTGGCGCTCGCGGGTGAGATCATGACCATGCCCGGCCTCAGCAAGACGCCGTCCGCCGAGGCGATCCGGGTCCATCCCGACGGCACCATCGAGGGGCTGTTCTGATGCCGATCGACTTCCTGGCCACCCCGAACGCGCCCCGCGCTATCGGCCCCTACAGCCAGGCCACTCGGGCGGGTGGCCTGCTGTTCACCGCCGGCCAGGTGGGATTCGACCCCGCCACCGGCGAGCTGGTGGACGGCGGCATCACCGAGCAGACCGAGCGGGTGCTGCAGAACGTCCGCGCCATCCTCCAGGCCGGGGGCCTCGACCTGGCCAACGTGGTGAAGACCACCGTCTTCCTGGTGGACATGGCGGACTTCGCCGCCATGAACACGGTCTACGCCCGCGCCTTCGGCGACCATCGTCCGGCCCGGTCCACCGTCGCGGTCGCAGCCCTCCCCCGCGGGGCTCGGGTCGAGATCGACGCCATCGCCGCCCCCTGACCCTGCCGCTCGGCCGACCGCCGGAGGCCCTATATTCCCCGGCGGAGACAGTGCGCCCAGCCACCTTTCCACCAGGATCGTCAGCGTGCCAGGTTCCGGGACACGGGGGAGGGCGCAACATCGGCCGGGGAGTCGCCAGCCTGCCGCCATCGACTGACGGGAGCGGATCGGGCCTGGTGGTCTGGCCGGTCTTCAAAACCGCGACGGAGACGCCTTCGGTGGCTCCGGTGGGTTCGATTCCCACACGCTCCCGCCACCTTTCCCGCCTGCGCCGGCCGGCGCGGCTGCTGATCGCCGTCGGTCTGCTCCTCGGGGCGCCGGTTGCCGGCGCGGCCCAGGACTCGACCGCGGCCCGTGGCACCGCGGCGGCTTCGGTGTCCGACACCAGCGCCGCCCCGCCGGTCCCCCGGACCGCGGCCGACTCGCTCGCCCTCCGCACCAGCCCGATGAACGCCTTCTTCCGCTCGTTCCTGCTCCCGGGGTGGGGCCAGGCCAAGGTCGGCCGCAAGCTCACCGCGGGCATCTTCCTCGCCTGGGAGGGCACCACTTTCGCCATGAGTCTCAAGACCCGGCACGAGCTGGCGTACCTCCGCCGCACCCATTCTGCCCGCGCCGATGACAAACGGCGTGAGCACGAGGACTGGCTGGTGCTGCTGGCCTTCAATCATCTCCTTGCCGGGCTCGAGGCCTACGTCTCCGGCCATCTCACCGACTTCCCGCCCGACCTCCGGCTGCAGGCGGTCCCCGGCGGGCTCGGCGCCGCCGTCTCGATCCCCTTCCGGCTCCGATGAACGCCGCTCCCATCGGCATCTTCGACTCCGGC
>JBBRGH010000164.1:0-6969 GCA_038240915.1 Gemmatimonadales bacterium
CGCCCGCCCCGGTCCCGGCCTCGGTCGCGCCCCTCCACGCGGCCGATGGGCGCCCCCGCCACTCCGCCACCGAGCTGATGTCCTTCGGCCGCTGCCCGCGGCGGCACTGGTTCAAGTACGTCGCCGGCGTGCGCGAGCCGCAGGTCAACCGATCCGGCCCCCACTGGGGCGGCGCCATCGCACGGGGGCAGGTGGGGCACGACGTGCTGGAACACATCCGGGAGGAAGCCGAGCTGGCGGAGCTGCTCGAGGCGGCCATCGGGCGGTGGGATCCGAACTCGCCGGCGCCTGAGGCAGAGCCGGGACGGGTCTACCGCGACCGGTTGGCACGGGAGATCGAGGCGGTGCGGACGCACCCTGGCTACCGGGCGCTCGATGACGCGCCCGGCCGGCGGCGCGAGCTGGAGTTCATTCACCTGACGACGGGAGACGACTTCCTCCCGGGCAAGATCGACCTGGCGGCCCCCCAGGGCGACGGCATCGCGGCCCTCGACGTCAAGACCGGCGGGGGCAACGCGGACGCGCTCCAGCGCAAGGCCGACGGCTATGCCCTGCAGCGGAGCGTCTATGTCGGGGCGCTCGAGGCCACTGCCGGCCGGCCGGTGACGAGCTTCGCCTTTCACTTCGCGGCGGGTGGGGTGCAGGTGGGCGGGCCGGTGACCGAGGCGATGCGGAGCGAGGGGGCGGAGGAAGTACGCCGGGCGCTGGTGGTGATGGGGGAGGGGGCGCCTGAGTTGACGAAGTTTCCGGGGGAGTGCGGGTTTTGTGGGTTCAGGCGGGTGGGGTGGTGGGAGGGGGTAGCCGCTCAGTAGAGGCGGGCCGAACCTCAGGCCGGCGGCAACTCTCCCATCGCTTCGAGGTCGGCCAGATCCTTGCGGCGACCCGCTGCGCGCTTGTTGTCGATCAGGGCGGCGCGGCCGAGGTCGTCACCGGGCTCCTCGCCGAGACGATAGATCCGGACGGGCCAGAGCCGGCGCGGAGCGCCTGAGGTCGAGTCGGAGTGAGGCATTGTGGCGGTAAAATACAGGCAGGCGCGGTCCGCCCCGCCGCGAGCTCCCTGGCAAACCCGGAGAATTTCGAGATGATCGACGGCAAGCTCTTCCGGGACGACAGCCTCCCAGCCGGCGCATGAAATCCTCCAAGATCCAGCGCTGGATCGACCTCCTCGCCACCCTGCTGTCCCACCGCTACCCGGTGACCTTCGCCCAGCTCATCGACGGCGTCCCCGCCTCCCAGGCCGACGCCGAGAGGAACCCCGAGTCCCTCCGCCGCAAGTTCGAGCGCGACAAGGATGACCTCCGCCGGTTCGGCGTCCTGATCCACACGGTCAAGGACGACGCCGGCAACCCCAAGGCGTACCAGCTCAAGCCCGGCGAGTTCTATCTCCCCTATCTCTCGCTCATGGGGGACGGCCGTCCCGCCCGCCCCCGGCGGCGCGACAAATACGGCTACGCCGGACTCCCCGCCCTGAGCTTCGAGCCCGACGAGCTGGAGGCCGTGGCCCACGCCGCCGTCCGCGCGCGCGAGCTGGGCGACCCGGTGCTCGCCGGCCACGCCGACTCGGCCGTCCGAAAGCTGGCCGCCGACCTGCCGCTCGACGCCACCCGCCCGGCCCCGACCCACGTCGCGCCCGGCCGTCCGGCGGCCGACGCCGAGGTCTTCGCCGCCCTGAGCGATGCGCTCCGTGACCGGAAGCTGGTGGTCTTCACCTACCGGTCGATGGGCGCCGGCCAGACCGCGCCGCGCACGGTGCAGCCGTTCGGTCTTTTCTTCCTCAACCAGCACTGGTACCTGGCCGGCCGCGCGCCGGGCGAGGAGGCGGTGAAGAACTACCGGCTCAACCGGATCAGCGATCCCGCGGTGAACGACAAGCGGCCGGGTACGGCCGACTACGCCATTCCCGCCGACTTCCATCTGGCCGAGCACGCCCGCTCGCGCCAGGCCTGGGAGCTGGGCGACGGCGACGCGATCGATGCCGTGGTCGAGCTTCGCCGCGCCCGGGGTGCCGCCGTGGCCGCCGCCCGGCTGGGTGAGGCGGTGGAGGATCATCCGGACCGCCGCTGCTTCCGGGTCCGCCGCCGCGACGCCTTCACTCGCTGGCTCCTGTCCTTCGCGGGCGACCTGGCTCCGGTGTCGCCGCCGGAGCTGGTGGCCGACTACCAGTCGCTCGTGCGCCAGACGCTGGCCGTCTACCGGCAGGCCACGCCATGAGCAGCGGCCCCGCCACCGTCCACGCCGGGAGCCCCCCGACCGTGAGTATCTCCGCGGTGAGCCCCGCGTGACCGACACCGCCGCCGCGCAGCTTCGCCGGATCCTCCACCTCATCCCCCTCCTCGGCGATGGCGAGGCGCATCCGATCGCCGAGATCGTCCAGCGGGCCGGCGTCGAGCGCGAAGTCCTGGTGCGCGACATCCGCACCCTCAGCGAGCGGTTCGATACGCCCGGCGGCTTCATCGAGGGGCTCACCATCTTCCTCGAGTCGGACACGGTCGAGGTCGCCACCAATCACTTCCTCCGTCCCATGCGCCTCACCCGCTCCGAGCTGCTGGCGCTCGAGCTGGGTCTGGCCATGATCCGCGGCGAGCGGCCGGTCGAGGAGCGGCGGGCCATCGACCGGGCCCGCGAACGGCTCGACGGCGTGATCGTCGAGACACCCGACGAGGCCGACGACCACTTCGCCTCGCTCGGCCCCGCTGGCGATCCCGAGCATCTCCGCCGCCTCCGCGAGGCCAACCGCGCCCGCCGCCGCGTCCGGCTTACCTACCGGAAGGCCGGCGATGAGGCTGCCTCGAGCCGGCTGCTCTGCCCCTACGGCATCGTCTTCGCCAGCGGGATGTGGTACGTGATCGCCAACTGCGGCGACGAGGGACTGCGCTTCTTTCGGCTCGACCGGGTCGAGGAGGTCGAGGTGCTGGAGGAGAGCTACGAGCGACCCAAGGACTTCTCGCTCGAGGCGGTGATGGCGGACGGACGGGCCTTCCGGGCGCCGGAGCCCGGCACGCTCCGCGTGCGCTACTCGCCCACCGTGGCGCGCTGGATCGCGGAGCGGGAAGGGAAGGCGGTCGAGGCGGACGGGTCGCTCACGATGGAGCACCCGCTGGCCGACACCGACTGGGCCGTCCGGCACGTGCTGCAGTACGGGCCCGACGCGGAGGTGCTGGAGCCGGCGGCCGTGCGGGAGGAGATCGGGCGGCGACTCGAAACGCTGCCCGGTCCGGTGGGCCAGGAAACTCGGTGAGACTGTACCCCCGATGACCGACCGCCACCTCCTCGGCGTCTGGAACCCGTCCTACGCTGCCGACGCCATGGACGCCCACCTGCGCCTCCTGCTCGCGAACAGCGCCGCGTTCCGGTCCGGCAAGCTCCCCGAGGAGGAGGTCTACGTCTGGTGGGGCAAGGTCCGCTCCCCCTACCGCCTGGAGCGCCTGCCCCAGCTGCCCGAGATCCTCGTGATGGACGACGAGCTCGGCCCCGACGCCGACCGCGAGCTGCACCTGTACCTCACCGACTACCGGTCGCTCTACGTCGGCCATGTCTACGAAATCACCCCGGACGACGTCCGCGCCGACGAGGCGTCCCACGTCCCCGCCTACTACACCGAGCGCGACCTGCTGTGCGACTGCTGGTTCCGCCTGGGCGACATCCGCCGGCTGGTGCTCGACGACACCATCGCCGTGATCGACGAGCTGCGGAAGCTCCGCAACACCCACTACGAGGGCCGGCCGGTCTCGCTCTACGGCGGCATGGTCAACCTGCCGCTGGTGGTGACCCGGGACGATGGCGCCCGCTTCTTCGATCCGGACGTGCGCCAGGCGCTGCTCGACGGCAGCTACTGCGGTGCCGGTGAAGGTGGCGTTTCAGCCGCGAGACGGAGACACCCGGGGCGCCGGAGACATGGATAGGGAGAATACGGGGGCCGGAGCGTATACTCATGGGAGGTGGTGCAGGCCCACGACTCCCCTGGAGACCCCATGACAGCCCCGAACGCGGACCTCATACAGCAGCACCTGGGCGACGACGGTATCGCCCAGCTTTCGCAGCACCTCGGCGTCGACTCGAACACCGCCAGGGCCGCCGCCGCGGCGGCGCTCCCGATGATCGTGCAGGCGATGGCCGGCCGGTCGTCCACGGCGGGTGGCGGTTCGGCCATGCCAGGGCTGGGCTCCGCCGGCCTCGGCGGCATGGCCGGCAGTCTGCTGGGCGGTCTGTTCGGCGGCAACCACGCCGACGCCAGTCAGCAGATCAGCCACAAGAGCGGCATCAACATGCAGGACGCCGAGAAGGCGCTGCTCTTCCTCGCGCCGATCGTAATCGCGAAGTGGTCCCAGCAGCGCCAGCATGCGGCTCCGGCCTCTCCAGCGGCCCCGGCCGCCCCTCCCGCCACGGGTGCGGCGGATGCTGCTCCGGCGACGCCGCAGGCGGACGGCGACTCCGCGCTCGGCAAAGTCATCGGAGCGGTCGAGAAGATCTTCCACCGCTGAGCCGGCTCGGCGTGAGCACCGTCACCACCCACCGGCTCGGCTTTGCTTATGCTGCGCGGGCAAGTCACGACACTGACCGACCACGCGCGACAAGGAGCCGATCCGATGAGGACCTATGCCTGGGTGGCGGCCGCGCTCGCGGTCGCCCTGACGACGGGGTGCAAGGACCGCAACAGCGACCATACCGACGACCGAGTGCAGGCCAACGCCGATCGGGCCGGCGACGAGGTCCAGAAGGGCGCCAACGATGTCGGGAATGCCGCGGACAAGGCGGCCGATAACGTAGGCGATGCGGCAGGCAGCGTCGGTCACGCGACCGAGGACGCGGCCCGCAGACTCACCGGCAGCTGGACCTGGGAGCGCCGGGACGCCTACCGGCAGGACGTGCGGACGCGGCTCGATGGGCTTGACCAGAAGATCGCCGAGGCGCGGAAGAGCGTGAACAAGGATGCGGCGGAGGCCTACACCAAAGCGGTGGCGGCGGCCCGCGATACCCGCCGCACCGTCGGCCAGGACGTCGAGCGGCTCGGCCAGGCGACCGCGGCCAACTGGAACGAGGCCCGCGACCACATCCAGGTGTCGCTCGACTCGCTCGACCGGCAGGTCCGGGCCCTGCAGCCGGACGCCAAGCCGATGGGGGGCACCGGACCGAGCTGAGGGTGCGCGGAGGCCCGGATCAGTCGTCCGTGCCATCCTTGTTGTCGTCCTCGAACACATGGAACGACGCGTCGACGTTGTCCATCACCTGGCCCTGGAGCTCGGCGTCGGCCGCCAGCGCCGCCGGGTCGATCAGCGAGCCGTCGCCCGCCAGGAACCAGCGGCTCGGGTCGATTGCCACTGTCACGTTGAACGCGCCGGCCGACTCCACCGTCACTGGCGGGTTGAACTCCAGCTCCAGCTCGGCCTCGCCGGCGAGATAGCGGTCGAACGGCTGAGGGCCCAGCCCGTCATTGGCGTCGAAGGTGCCGACCACGTGGATACTGGCGCTCGCCGGCCAGGCCGGATGCGCGGCCAGGAAGGCCACCGTCGCCGCGTTGTCCTCGTCCGGTACGTCCACCTTCAGCTCGGCCTCGGAGTACGTCCCGGCCGCGACGGACGTGCTGACCGCCGTGGTCACCCCGCCGTCCACCGGCAGGTCGATCAGCGTGGGACCGGCCTCGAATTCCTCGCAGCCTCCGCCCTCACCGGCGCAGGTGCCGGTGTGCTCCGCCGCCTTCAGTTCCACCTCGGACAGGACCACCTGCACCTGGCTCAGCACCAGGGTCTTCCCGCCCACACTCACCGGCGCGGCGCTCAGACTCATGGCCGCGGCCTTGGCGCCGGTGCCGGCGGTGAAGGAGAGCGAGGCCTGGGCAGCGGACGTCGGACCGCTGCCCTCGCTGCAGGCGGTGGCGAGAGCCGCGCCCAGCAGACACGGGACGAGATGGCGGGCGATGGGGACCGGCATGCAACCTCCTGAATGAGGGGAGCCGGGCGGACCCGGCACCGGCGGGGGACGTGGGCTCCACTTGCAGACGGCATGCCGGTCGGCCTCCCGGCGCCTGCCGCGGGCTAACCTCAAGGCGCGGCGACAGTAGGCGGTTCGGCTCGCGGACAGCCGAGCGCCCTCGGGCGCTGGCGATCCGCCACATTGCGACGCGGGCTGTATCGCCGCGTTACTGCCGCCGGCTGCACCCGAGCCCGAGGGGGCGGATCGGCCACCCTACCGGCCCGTCGCGCTGAGCGGCTGATACTTGTCCAGCCACGCCAGCGTTTCCTCGATCAGCCGCAGGCGCGGCACGAAGTGGCTCCCGTCCGCCACGATGTGCTTCTTGTCCGCCTCTGGCGTGCCCAGCAGCCGGAACATCGGCGCCTGGGATGTCTCGATCGGAAAGTAGAAGTCGTACCGCCCGTTGATCATCAGGGTGGGCACGTGGATCCGGGGCAGGAAGTTGACCGGGTCCACCTCCGGCCGGATCGGCGGGAAGTCGAGCCCGGCGACGGCCAGCATCACCACGCGGATCCGCGGCTCGATGGCCGGCAGCAGGCCCCCCATCTGGCCGCCCCAGCTCACGCCGTAGTAGGCCAGGGTCGCGGTGGAGACCTCGGGGCGCGTCTCCAGGTAGTCCACGCCCCGGCGCAGATCCTTGGCCCACATCAGGACATGATCCCGATAGAAGCTGGTCGAGTCCTGGGTGTCTGTCTTGAGCGAGTCGCGGCGCTGGTAGGTGCCCTTGTAGACCGGATACAGCACCGCCCGGCCGCTCTTCAGCAGGAAATCGAAGTGCTGCGTTTCGATCTTGCGCAGCTCCAGGTCGTGGATGGCGTTGCCTGCCGGGAAGAAGACCACGGCCGGGTAGGGCCTGGTCCCGCGCGTCGGCAGGAAGAGATAGAGCAGCAGCGAATCGCCCGCGTAGGCGGCGTTCACCCGGACCAGCTCGCGGGTCCAGTCGCCCTCGTCCACCCGCTCGAGCACGCGGGGGTCGAGCGCCGTGCGGTCGTACTCGTA
>JBBRGH010000165.1:0-6962 GCA_038240915.1 Gemmatimonadales bacterium
CGTGGGAGGATCGGGTCCGGCTGGCGCTGGTGCTCGCCCGTGGCGGCGACCGGCCGGCCGCCCGCGCGCTGCTCGAGCCGGCTTGGCGCTCGGTGCGGGTCGAAGGCCGGACCGCCACGCTGCCGCCCGAGGCGCATCGCGAGTTCTACTTCGATTCCCGCATCCGGCCCGCGGCCTACCTCCTGAGCGCCACGCTGGCCGTCGAGCCGGCGCATCCGCTGGTCGGTCCGTTGGTGGAGACGCTGGTGGCCCAGGGCCGCGGGCTCTCGTGGGTGTGGAATACCCAGGACTACGGCAGCGCGATCGAGGCGCTGGTGGCCTTCGAGCAGCGGCAGCACGCCGCGACCGCGCGCGGCGTGCGGGTGAGTGCGGGCTCGCGGGTGGTGCTCGCCCCGGCCGCCGTGGGCGCGGCCCGCGACTCGAGCGTGAGCCTGCGCCGACTGGTGGAGGGCGGCAAGGACAGCCTCCGGCTCCGGCTCCGGCTCGAGGCCCGAGACGGCGGGGCCGACGCGGCACCGGTGTTCTACTATCTCACCGTGACCGCGGTCCCCAAGGGCCCGCCGGTGCGGCCGGACGACCGCGGCGTGGTGGTCGAGCGCTGGTACGAACGGTTCAGCGACGGCACGCCGATCACCGCCATCGCCGAGGGAGAGCTGGTCCGGGTGCGGCTCAAGGTGACGGTGCCGAGCGAGCGCCATTTCGTGGTGCTCGACGACGCCCTGCCGGCCGGGCTCGAGGCGGTGGACCTGAGCCTCCGCACGGCCGGGGGCATTCCCGGGCCGGGCGCGGCCGAGAGCGTCTCGATGGAATCGAGCGGTGACGGTGACGACGCTGGCGAAATGGAATGGGCCTATGGCAGCTGGGATGCGGGCTGGTGGTCGCCGTTCGACTACAAGGAAATACGCGACGACAAGGTGGTGTACGTCGCCACCCAGCTCTGGCCCGGCAGCTACAGCGCGACCTACCTCGCGCGCGCCACCACGCCCGGCGTCTTTGCCCGGCCGCCGGCGCATGCGGAGGAGATGTACAACCCGGCGGTGTTCGGCGAGAGCGACGGCGGCGTGTTCACGGTGACGGCCAGGGAGAAGTGAGGTGAGGACGTGGCTCCTCGCGGTCCTGGCGGTCCCGCTGCTGGCAGGGGCGTGGCTCGTGCTCTGGCTCGCGCAGCCGCTGCCGGCCGGGCTGCTGGGCGCGCCGGCCGCAGGCCTCGTCCTCCTCGATCGCGCCGGCCTGCCGCTCCGGCGCACCCGCGCGGCCGACGGCACCCTCCGCCGCTGGGTGCCGCTGGCGCAGATGGACGCGGACCTGCTGGCCGCCTTTCTCGCGGTGGAGGACCGGCGGTTCTACCGCCATCCCAGCGTCGATCCGCGGGCGCTGGCGCGGGCCGCGGTGACGGACGCGCGGGCCGGCCGGGTCGTGGCCGGGGGATCCACCATCACCATGCAGCTGGCCCGCCTGCTGCATCCGATGGCGCGCACCTGGTGGGGCAAGGCGTCGCAGATCCTGTGGGCGCTCCGGCTCGAGCGCGGGCTGTCCAAGCAGGCCATCCTCGAGCAGTATCTCAACCGCGTGCCCCTCGGGCAGGGCGCGATCGGCGTGGAGGCCGCGGCGGCCCTCTACTTCGGCGCCCACGCCACCGAGCTGAGCCTGGGCCAGGCCGCGCTGCTCGCCGGGCTGGCCCGCGCGCCCTCGGGCGACAATCCGCTGGCGGCCCCGGGCCGGGCGCGCCGGCGTCGGGCCGTCGCACTGGCCCGGTTAGTGGCCGATGGCTTCGTCACTTCGGCCACGGCGGCGCGGGCTCGGGCCGAGCCGCCGCTCGCGCGATCGGTCGGCGGCGCCTTCCTGGCGCCGCACTTCACGACCCGGGTGGCGCAGTGGCAGGAGCGGGCCGCGGGCGGGGCCGCCGGCACGATCCGGACCTCGCTCGATCTGCCGCTCCAGCGGCAGCTCGAGGCCGAGGTGGGCCATATGGTCGAGACCCTGGCCGATCGGGGCGCCAGCCAGGCCGCGGCGGTGGTGCTCGACAACGCCAGCGGAGAAATCCTCGCCTGGGTGGGATCACCCGATTTCTGGGCCGACACGGCCGGGCAGGTGGACATGGTCGTGTCGCCCCGCCAGCCGGGGTCGGCGCTCAAGCCGTTCCTGTACGCGCTCGCGTTCGACCGCGGGTACACCGCCGCCTCGATCCTGCCCGATGTCGCCCAGGTCTATCAGACATCCACCGGTCCCTATCGGCCGCGGAATTACGATCGCCGCTTCCACGGTCCGGTGCGGGCGCGCGAGGCGCTGGCCAGCTCCTACAACCTGCCCGCCGTCCACCTGGCCGACCGGCTCGGCGCCGGCAGCTTCCTCCGCCTGCTCCAGGACGCCGGCTTCGGCTCGCTCCGCCGGAGCGCCGAGTACTACGGGCTCGGCCTCGCACTCGGCAATGGTGACGTGACGCTGCTCGAGCTCGCCAACGGGTATCGCGCCCTCGGTAACGGCGGCGTGTGGCGCCCCTGGCGATGGCGCGCCGCTTCCCCCGGGGAACCCGCGCCGCCGGGACGGCGCATCGCGAGCGCGGCGTCGGTGGCGCTGGTGCTGGACATCCTCGACGATCCGGTGGCCAGGATTCCCGGATTCGGGGTCGAGACGCCGCTCGATTTCCCCTTTCCCGTGGCCGCCAAGACCGGCACCAGCCGTCATTTCACTGACAACTGGGCGGTGGGCGTAACCGGCGGATTCACGGTGGCGGTCTGGGTCGGCAACTTCAACGGCCGGCCGATGGACGGAGTGAGCGGAGTGAGCGGCGCCGGGCCGCTGCTCCACCGGGCGGTGCTCGCGACCGCGGCGCGGCATGCCCCAGGCACCCTGCCGTTGCCCGAGAGTCAGGGCGCGGTGGCCGTCTCCATCTGCCGGCTGTCGGGACTCCGGGCCACCGCGCGCTGTCCCTCGGCGGTCGAGTGGTTCGCCGCGGGCACGGCGCCCGCCGCCGTCTGCGACTGGCACCGCGCACACGAGGTGTGGCTGCCGGCCGAGTATGCCGAGTGGGCCCAGGAGCAAGGCGCGGCGCCAACCGGCGCGAACCCGCCGGTGCAGGCGAGCACCCCGCTCTCGCCGCCCGTGGAGCCCGACGGCGCCGGCTTCCGGATCCTCTCGCCTCGCGACGGGGACGTCTTCCGGGTGCCGCCGGGCATTGAGGCCCGGTACGCAACGGTGGGCCTGCGCGCGGCGGGCGGCGGCGCCGCGCTCGGCGTTCGCTGGACGGTGGATGGACGGCCGCAGCGCGCCACCCGCTGGGCGTTGGTGCCGGGGAGCCACCTGATCCGGGCGGTGGACGCGGCGGGACGGGCGGCCGAGGTCGGTGTACGGGTGGAATAGGGGAGGGGTCTTGCGTCGGCACGGCTGTCTCAATAGCTTAATGTCAAGCTACTTTATGGAGAGCTAATGCCGAAGCCGAGCCGGTATCGCGGGGAGCGGGTCGAACGCCTGGCCCTGAGCACGTATCTCAAGCTCACCCGCGCCAGCGAGACCCTGTGGAACCGGCTGGCGCCGGGGCTGCAGCGTCACGACCTGACCCCCAGCCAGTTCGGCGTGCTCGAGGCCTTGTACCACCTCGGCCCCATGCACCAGTGCGAGCTGGGGGAGCGCATCCTCAAGAGCAGCGGCAACATGACCCTGGTAATCGACAACCTCGAGAAGCGCGGCTTGGCCCGGCGCGAGCGGTCGGCCGAGGACCGGCGATTCATCCGGGTCCACCTGACCGACGAGGGCGAGCGGCTCATTCGCCGCGTCTTCCCGGTCCATGCCGACGCCATCACCCGCCAGCTCGCGGTCCTCACACAGGAGGAGCAGCGGGCGCTCGGGAACCTCTGCCGCAAGCTGGGAGCAGTCGCATGAGCATTCATCACGTCACCGCCATCGCGGGCGCGCCGCAGCGGAACCTCGATTTCTACGCCGGCCTGTTGGGTCTGAGGCTGGTCAAGCTGACGGTCAACTTCGACGACCCCGGCAGCTACCATCTCTACTTCGGCGACGAGACTGGCGGCCCCGGCTCGATCTTGACCTTCTTCCCCTGGCCCGACGGCCAGCGCGGCCGTCAGGGCCCCGGCCAGGTCGGGGCCGTGTCGCTCGCCATCCCGCCCGCCTCGCTCGGCTGGTGGATCGAGCGGCTGCTCGGCCACGGGATCAAGTACGACGGGCCCAGCCGGCGGTTCGACGAACAGGTGCTGGCCTTCGCCGATCCGGACGGGCTCCTGCTCGAGCTGGTGGCGACACCGCGGGTGGCGGCCGTGGCCGGTTGGGCCGACGGCCGGGTGCCGGCCGAGCACGCGATGCGCGGCATTCATGGCACCACCATCTGGGAGGACGGCGATCAGGGGACCGCCGACTTCCTCACCGGCCTGATGGGCTTCCGTCCGGCCGGCGAGGAGGACAATCGCCTGCGGTTCGAGTCCGCCGCCGCCGGCGTCGGCACTGTGGTGGACCTGCGCCGCGTGCCGGGCTTCTGGGCCGGGGCCGGTGGGGTCGGCACGGTGCACCACGTGGCCTTCCGCGCCGCGTCCGACGAGGCCCAACTGGCCCAGCGCGAGCGGCTCTCGGCCGCCGGCGTGGACGTCACGCCGGTGGTGGACCGGCAGTACTTTCACTCGGTCTACTTCCGCGAGCCGGGCGGTGTGCTGTTCGAGATCGCCACCGATCCGCCGGGCTTCACGCTCGACGAGCCGCTGGCCGAGCTGGGCACCAGCCTCAAGCTGCCGCCCAGGTACGAGCGCCTGCGTGACCGGATCGAGCAGACCCTGCCACCGGTGCGGCTGCCGCAGGCCGTGTCCGCCAACCTCGGAGAAGCCACATGACTGCCTCCGCGCTCGGGTTCGCGCATCGCTTCGTGCCGGCCACCCGGCCCGGGCTGCCTCCCCTGCTGTTGCTGCACGGCACCGGGGGCAACGAGGACGACCTGCTCCCCCTCGGCGAGCGGCTCCTGCCGGGCGCCGCCCGCCTGAGTCCGCGGGGACAGGTGCTGGAGAACGGGATGCCGAGATTCTTCCGGCGCCTGGCGGAGGGCGTCTTCGATCTGGACGACCTCCGCCGGCGCACGGTCGAGCTGGCCGAGTTCGTAGCGGCGGCGCGGACCCAATACCAGCTGGGAGACCTGCCGCCGATCGCAGTGGGCTTCTCCAACGGCGCCAACGTGGCCGCCGCCATGCTCCTGCTCCGCCCGGGCTCGCTCGGGGGGGCGCTCCTGCTCCGGCCGATGGTGCCGCTGGTGCCCGATCCGCTGCCGGGCCTGGCCGGCGTGCCCGTCCAGATCAACGCGGGCACGGCCGATCCGATCGTGACCCCGGCGCAGAGCGAAGCGCTGGCCGAGCTGCTCCGCCGGGCCGGCGCCGCGGTGACGATCGACTGGATCCGCGGCAGCCACGGTCTGACCCCGCAGGATCTGGAGGTGGGAGCGCGGTTCATCGTGGGGGCCGCGCACTCGGGATGATCTCGATTCATTTTCGGTCTTTCTTCTCTACCGCATCGTACGTGGGAATCGCATTGGTAGAAGGGTCCCGCGCACGCGCGGCTCCCGGGCGTCTGGCGCCGCCCTTCCCTCCACTCGCCGGCCGGCGCCAGCTCGGCCGGCTCGCGTCCTGAGGACTTATGTGATGCTCTCAGCTGCCCTCGAACAGGAGCGCCTGCTCATCGCCGAACGCCTGCTTTCCGAAATCGAACGCCGCCACGGACTCCCTCACCCGATGCAACGCGAGCTTGACGCCGTCATCATGGACCGGTTCCTCTGCGTCTATCTGCCCGAGGCGCGGGAGGGCGAGCCGGTGCCCCAGGCGCTCGAGTACGCGTTCGCCCCCACGCTGGTGGATGCCCTGGACCTGCTCCGCGATGTCGTCAGCGAATCCGCCGCCGGCTGCGGCGCCGCCCTTTACGTGCACGACCTCGATACCGGGGCAATCCCTTCGGAGACTCGCTGACCCTGCCGCCTGCTCCGGCAGCCCAAGGCGAGCGCGGACCCACGGTGGTCGCGCTCGCCTTGTCGTTGTTGGCCCTCGCCGGCGGCAGCGTGTCCCTCGCGGCGCAGGACCCCGATAGCGGGCTGAGCCACCTCGCCCTCCGGCTGAGCGGGATGACCGCCGTGACCGGGTACGAACAGCGGATGGTGGATTCGCTCGTGACGCTGCTTCCGGGCGCCGCCCGGGATCGGGCCGGCAACGCGGTGCTCGTCCTCGGCGCCGGCCCGCGGCGCCGTCTCCACATCGGCGCGGGGTCGGTGCCCGCCGTCTTCGCTCCGCCTGATTCGGCCGCCGCACCGACGGCACCGGATGCGGACGCCGTGGTGCGGGTGGATCCAGGCACCGGCAGCCGTGCGGCCACCGAGGCGCTCGGCATCCGGCCGGGGCAGACCGTCACCAGCCCCAAGCGCTTCGTCCGCCTGCTGGGTGCCCGGGCCACCGGCCGCTCGTTCGACGATCGGGCCGGCTCGGCGGCGTTGATCCTGGCCGCGCGCGGGCTCGACCCGGCCCGGTTGACCCATACGGTCATCTTTCTCTGGAGCGTCCGGGAGGAAATCGGCCTCGAGGGCGCCCGCGCCGCGGCCACGGCGCTGGGCCTTCGTCCGGCGCAGGTCCACGCCATCGATACCTTCGTTTCGGCCGATTCGCCGCTCGAGCTCCGCGCCTTCGCGGTGGGGCCGCTGGGCCGCGGGCCGGTGGCCCGGGCGCTCGACAACAGCGCCGTTACGCCGCCGGCATATCTCGACTCGCTGGTGAGCCTGGCGCGGAGCCGCCGCCTGCCACTCCAGGTGGGCACCACCAACGGCGGCAACGACGGCTCGGCGTTTTCCGACTGGGGCGTGCCCGACGTGCCGATCGGCTGGCCGCTGCGCTACGCGCACTCGCCGGTCGAGGTGGTGGATCTGCGGGACGTGTCCGGGCTGGCCGACATCGTCCAGGCCATCGCGGAACGATGGTGAGGCAGGCGAGTCC
>JBBRGH010000166.1:0-6910 GCA_038240915.1 Gemmatimonadales bacterium
CGCGCAAAGCGGCCAGGCACTCGCCGGCGTGCGGGTGGCGCTGCGGCCGGCCGGGCCGGAGACCCAGACCGACGTGCGGGGGCGGTTCACGCTGGTCGTCTCCGCCGGCGCGGGCGCGACAGCGGGCGCGACGGCGGGCGCGACGCTGGCATTCGCGGCCGTCGGCTTCGCGCCCGACAGCCTCGCGCTGCCGGCGCTGGCCGCGGGCGGGCGGCGCGAGGTGGCGGTGACGCTGGCGCCGCTGCAGGTGCTCGACGCGCTCAGCGTGGTGGCGCCGCGCCGGCGACCCCTGCTCAACACCGAGGACGCGGCCACCGGCGGCGCGGTCGAGCGCGAGGAGCTCGAGGCGCTGCCGACCGACTCGCGGGAGCCGCTCACGCTGCTGTTCAACGTGCCGGGCGTGGCCCAGAGCTCGGGGTTCTTCGGCGACGCGCCGCCGCTCTCGCTCGACGGCTCCAACTCGCTCTACACCCAGTATACCCTCGACGGGCTCGACAACAACGAGGGCTTCCTCGGCGGCCCCCGGGTCGAATTCCCCCTCGGCGGTCTGGCGCGGGAGGAGGCCCTGGGCAACACCTATTCCGCCCTCTATGGCCGGAGCTCCAACGGCGTCATCAACCTCGAGAGCCTGGCCGGGAGCGACAGGACCGCCGGCGAGATCTTCAGCTACTACCGGCCCGGCCGGCCGATCGACGCGGCCAACAAGGTGCCCTTCGGCGCCAACCCGGACGACGTGCGGAGCCTCCAGGACGGCTTCCGCCGCTTCCAGCTCGGCGCCGGCCTGCGGGGACCGCTGGCCCGGGGACGCACCTTTGCGTCTGGCGCGGCCGAGTACAGCAATGAGACCGAGAGCCGGATTCCGTCCACGGCGCGGGCGGCCTTTGCCGGAACCGAAAAGCGGGAGAAGGTGAAGCTGTTCGGCCGGGTGGACCAGGGCTGGACCCCCTCGCAGACGACGACGCTGCGGGTGGCGTTCAGCTCGGTCCGCCGGGCCGGCCAGGGCTCGGGCGTGGTGTCGCCCGAGGCCGACATCACGACCGAGCGGATCGGGAGCCTCACCGCCCTGACCCACCGGAGCGGGTTCCGGGGCGGCCGCGCCAGCAACACCGCCTCGGTCCAGCTCGGCACCTTCCGCTGGAACTTCCCGCCCACGGCCAGCGACTTCACCCGGCCGAACGTGGTGATCCAGTCGGGCACCGACAGCTCGGTCCAGGCCGTGGTGGGCTCGAGCAACTTCATCTTCGACGAGCAGGAGACCCAGCTTCAGCTGCGGGACGTGCTGGAGACCGCCGTCGGTGGCAGTCACACCCTCCGGGCCGGCGCCGACGTGACGACCGCCTGGTTCAAGCTCACCGGCGCCAATACCAACCCGAACGGCTCGTACGTGGTGTTCAACGACGGCAACATCAACCCCGCGCCCGGCCGGTTCTACACCCTGGACGACATTCCGGCCGACGTCCGGGTGCGGAGCTACACCATCGACGCGCGCATCGCCCAGGTCAACCGGACCCAGACCAACTACGGCGCCTTCCTGGAGGACCGGTGGCGGGTCTCGCCCTCGCTCACGGTGCAGGCGGGCGTGCGGTGGGACTACGACGACCTGACCTCCCGCGGCGAGAGCAGCGCCGACCTCGACAACGTCCAGCCGCGGGTGTCGTTCAACTGGTACGCGACGCCGCGCAGCGTGGTCCGCGGCGGCGCCGGCTACTACACCGGCAAGCTGCCCTACGCCGTCTTCTCGGACGCCTTTCAGTTCGGCCCCACCGGGAACGCCACCGTGACCTTCGACAACACCACCACGCCGGGCGCACCGGGCTTCGGCCAGGGGCTGACCCAGGCGGAGCTGCAGCAGCAGGCCGATCTGCTGCCGGCGCGCGAGGAGCGCCGCACCTTCGCCCTGGGTCTCGACCAGCCGTTCAGCCGGCAGGTGACCCTGGGCTACCAGCGCCAGCTCGGCGACGACTGGGCGGTGTCCTTCGATGCCGTGTTCGTCGATACCCGGAACCTGCCGCGCTCGTTCGACCTCAACGCCATCGGGCGCCCGCTCACGGCGGCCGACACCGTGGCCCGGGGCACCGACTTCGGCGATCCGTTCCGGCGGGTGGCGCCGGCCACCAACTCGTACCGGCGGCTCACCACCACCCAGACCGCCGGCCGGAGCCGCTACTGGGGTCTCTATACCGCGGTGCGCCACCGCTTCAACGAGGCCTGGACCCTCGACGCCAACTGGGTCTGGTCGCGGGCGCGGAACGACACTGAGGACATCAACTTCAACGCCGCCCAGGCGAACGACTACGACGCCGAGTACGCCGACGCGGCCAACGACCGCCGGCACAAGGTGACGGTGCGCTCGGTCTACACCTTCGACCGCCGGGTGCGGCTCAGCCTGATCGGGGATTTCCAGACCGGCCAGCCGGTCAACCGGCTGGCCGGCCGGATCAACCCCGACGGCACCGTCACGACCTTCGATCTGGACGGCTCCGGTGCCATCTTCGGTGAGGGGTTCATCGGCAGCAACGACCGGTTTCCCGGCGTCCCGCGCAACGGCGAGCGGCTGCCGAGCTTCTTCAACCTGAGCGGCGGGGTCAGCTACCTGCTGGCGAGCCGGCTGGGCGACCTCGAGCTTCGAGCCGACGTGTTCAACCTGCTGAACGGAACGGAGTGGGGCGGCTTCGCCAACGGCAACTCGGCCGGCGGCGGGCGGACCCAGTTCGGGCGGCCGGGGGATCCGATCGTGCTGCGCTCGCCGGGGCCGCCGCGGCAGGTGCAGCTGTCGGCGAGGTATCTGTTCTGAGCCGCCTGGTCGGCAGCTTCTCCCGAGTCGCCATGCTCGCGCTCCTCGCCCTCTCCTGCCGGCCTCCGGCCGGCGCGGCCCACGCGGCCGGCGACGTGACGACACTCCCGTGGGACAGCCTCACGGCCCGCGCCCGCGGCACCACGGTCACCTGGCGCATGTGGCGCGGCGACCCGGCCATCAACGCCTATGTGGACCGCTGGGTCGGGCCCTGGCTCCGGAGCCGGTTCGGCATCACGCTCCAGGCGGTCGAAGGGCAAGGGCCGGAGATCGTGAACCAGCTCCAGGTCGAGCGCGAGGCCAGGGCGCGAGGCAGCGCTGACCTGGTCTGGATCAACGGCGAGACCTTTCACAACCTCCGCCGGTCGGACCTGCTCCTGGGTCCCTGGGCCGGCCGGCTGCCCAACGCCGCCTACGTGGACAGCGCGTCCCCCATCATCGGCCGCGACTTCGAGCAGGACCCGGCCGGCTACGAGTCGCCCTGGGGCACGGTCCAGTTCGCCCTGATCTATGATTCGGCGCGCACCCCGTCGCCGCCGCGGAGCTACGCCGAGCTGGCGGGGTGGATCCACCGCCATCCGGGGCGCTTCACCTACGACCAGTCGTTCAGCGGGGTCACCTTTCTCAAGCAACTGCTCTACGCGCTGAACGGCGGCGTCGGCCGGTTCCAGGGCGGCTGGAACGACAGCCTCTACCGGGCGGCCAGCCCCAGGGTCTGGGCCTGGCTGGACGGCGTGCGCTCCGACCTCTGGCGCCGGGGCGAGGTGTATCCCGCCGGCGTGGCCGAGCTGCACCGGCTGTTCGCCAACGGCGAGGTGGACTTCACCATGTCGAACAACCAGTACGAGGCCGTCACCAAGGCGCGCCAGGGGTTGTTCCCGCCCACGGCCCGGGCGCTGCTCCTGCGGGACGGCACCATCGCCAACGCGCACTTCCTGGGGATTCCGGCCAACGCCCCCAACCCGGCCGGGGCGATGGTGGTCGCGGACTTCCTGCTGTCACCCGAGGCGCAGGCGGAGAAGGCGAAGCCCGAGGTCTGGGGCGACGGCACCGTGCTCGACCCTGACCGGCTGCCGGCCGGATGGCGGGCGCGGTTCACGGAAGCCGCGCGCGGGGCCGGCTCGCTCCCCCGCGACTCGCTGGCCCAGTAAGCCCGGCCCGCGGACGCGCCGGCCTATCACGAGCGGATCGCCGCCGACTGGCGCGCCCGGATCCGCCGGCGCGGCGGGTGACGGTGCGCCGCGGCCTGTGGCCCGCGCTGCTGGTGGCGGCACCGGTGGCGGTGGGCATCGGCTACTCGCTCGCCGTGGCCACCGGGCTGGCGGGCTTCGGCGCCGACGGCTTTGGGCTCGGCCGGCTCGAGCGGGTGCTGAGCGAAGCAGCGGTGTGGCAGAGCCTCGGGTGGACCGTGGTCACGGCGGCGCTCGCCACCGCGCTCGCGGGCGCCGCGGCCGTGCTGGTGGCGGCGGGCTGCCGCGGCGCGACGGCCGCGGACCGGGCCGCCCGGGCGCTCGCGGTCCTGCCGCTCCCGGTCCCGCATCTCGTCGCGGCCGCCACCGCCCTGCTGGTGCTGGGGCAAAGCGGGCTGCTCGCCCGGCTGGCCGCCGCGGCGGGGTGGATCACGGGGCCGGCCCAGATGCCCGCGCTGGTGTACGACCGGGCCGGCCTCGGGCTCATCCTCACGCTGGGCTGGAAGGAGTTTCCCTTCCTGGCGCTGGTGGCGTTCTCGGTGCTCGCGACCCGGGGAGCGGCGCTGGAGGAGACCGCGCGCAGCCTCGGCGCCGGTCCGTGGCAGACGTTCCGCCGGGTGACCTGGCCGATCCTCTGGCGCGGCCTCGCGCCGGCCCTGGTATCGGTGTTCGCGTTCGTGGCCGGCTCGTACGAGGCGGCCGCCCTGCTCGGACCCAGCGATCCGCTCCCCTTGCCCGCGCTCATCTACGAGCGGTACACCGACGCCGAGCTCGGCCGCCGGGGCGACGCCTACGTGCTCACGCTGCTGGGACTGCTCCTGGCCACGCTGGCCGTGGCGCTCCACGAGTGGCTCCGGCAGCGCGTGCGACGGCTCGACGGATGACGGCGCCAGGGATGCCGGCGCCAGGGATGTCGGCGTGCCGGCGAGTGGGCCGGCTGGCGGCCCTGACTCTGCTCGCCGGCTCGGCCCTGGGGCCGTTCGCACTGCTGGCCCTCTGGTCGGTCGGGCGCGGCTGGTTCTATCCCGCGCTCCTGCCGCCGTCCTTCACCGGCCAGTGGTGGAACGACCTGCTCCGGGACAGCCGGCTGGCGGGAGCGATCGCGACCAGTCTGGTGCTGGGCGTGGGCACCGGCGCGCTCACCTGCGCCGCCGGACTGCCGGTCGGCCGCGCGCTCGCGTGGCTCTCCGGCTGGCGCCGCCATGCCGGCGCGGCCCTGGTGTTCCTGCCGGTGGCCGCGCCGCCGATCGCGCTGGCCACCGGCCTCCAGTACTCCTTCCTCCGCCTGGGCCTCGGCGGCACGGTGGCCGGCGTGCTGCTGGCCCACGCGGTGCCGGCCATCGGCTACGGCTCGCTCTTCTTCCTGGGCGTGTTCGAGGTGTTCGACGGCCGGGTGGAGGACGAGGCGCGGTCGCTCGGCGCCTCGCCGCGGCAGGTGCTGCTGCGGGTCGTGCTGCCGTTGCTCCGGCGGCCGCTGGCCGACGGCTTCCTGCTCGGCTTCCTGGTCTCGTGGTCGCAGGTGCCGCTCACGCTGCTGGTGGGCGGCGGACCGGTGCGGACGCTCCCGATCGAGGTGTTCGCCCTGGTGCGGTCCGGCCAGGACCCGGCCGCGGCGACCGGCGCGCTGGTGCTGCTGCTGCCGGCGCTGGCGGCGCTCGCGGCCACCCGGCTGGGGGCCGCGCGGGCCGAGGTGGTGGCCACGTGAGCGACGCCGGGCTCGTGGTCGGGCGACTGCGGGCGCCGTTCGGCCCGGCGCCCGGCCTGGAGGCGATCAGCTTCGCGGTGGAGCCGGGGGAGCGGCTGGCCCTGGTCGGCGCGTCGGGCGCGGGGAAGACCACGCTGCTCCGGGCCATCGCCGGACTGGGGCCCGGAGACGCGGAACGGCTCCTGGTGGGCGGCCGGGAGGTCGGCGCGCTGCCGCCGGAGCGGCGCGGCGTGGTGTATCTCCAGCAGACGCCCCTCCTGTTTCCCCACCTGACCGTCGCCGAGAACATCGGCTTCCCGCTTAGCGTCCGGGGCACGGCTCCCGCCACCGCTCGGGCCGCGGTCGGCGACGTGATGGACGCGCTCCGGCTCGATGGCCTCGGCGGCCGGCGGGTGCAGACGCTGAGCGGCGGGCAGCGCCATCGCGCAGCCCTGGCGCGGGCGATCGTGGCGCGTCCTCCGGTGCTGCTGCTCGACGAGCCGTTTGCCTCGCTTGATCCGGGCCTCCGGCAAGAGGTGCGGGAGGCCGTGCGCGCGGCCCAGGCGGCCTACCAGCCGGCGCTGGTGCTGGTCACCCACGACCTCGACGAGGCGGGCACGCTGGCCGACCGGATCGGCGTGCTGCTCGGCGGCCGGCTGGCGCAGCTCGGGCCGCCGGGCGAGCTGTTCTCCCGGCCCGCGACCCTGGCGGTGGCCCGCTTCCTCGGGCTGGCCAACGAGGTGCCGGGTACCATCACGGGCGATCGGACCTTCGCCTCGGCGCTCGGCCCCCTGCCCCTCCGCCAGGCGCTGGCACCGGGGCCCGGGATCGCGGTGTTCGCAAGCGGTGCGATCCGGCTGGCCGCGGAGGGCCCGCTGGCCGGGCGCGTGGTCGAGGTGCGCCACCGGGTCCAGCAGGCCACCGCCATCGTCGCGCTTGGGCCGCTCCGGCTGGAGGCCGCCCTCGACGGCGAGCGTCACGTGGCCCCGGGGACGGACGTGCGGCTGGCGCTCTCATCTGAGGCGGTTTCGGTGTACCCAGGCGGCAGCGCGGACTGACGCCCGGGGCGAATGTTGCCGTTTCCGGCGCGGCGCTGGTTTGCCCGCGGCCGTCCACCCTGCCACCATCACCGAGGTATCCGTGGATCACCGCCAGATCGACGAGCTCATTCTGGTCTACAACGCCGACGCCGGCACGATGAGCGCGCTGATCGACAGCGCGCGGAAGCTGTTCCGGATCAAC
>JBBRGH010000167.1:0-6841 GCA_038240915.1 Gemmatimonadales bacterium
CGAAGATCTCAGTGGTAGGCCCGGTCTCGACGAAGTAGCCAGCGTACATAACGTTGATGCGCTGAGTCATCCCGGCCACGACGCCGAGGTCGTGGGTGATCAGGATCACGGACGTGCCGAACTCATAGGTGAGCTGACGCAGCAGCTCCAGCACCTGGGCCTGGATGGTAACGTCCAGCGCGGTGGTGGGCTCGTCCGCGATGAGGAGCTTCGGCTGCAGGGAGAGAGCCATGGCGATCATCACCCGCTGGCGCATGCCGCCGCTGAACTGATGGGGGTAGTCGTCGAGTCGGGCCTCCGCCCGCGGGATCCCGACGCGCCCCAGGAGGTCCGCCGCGCGGTGGCGTGCCTCGTCCGAGGTGACCGAGCGGTGGGCGCGAATCGTCTCGACCATCTGCTCATCGATGGTCAGGACCGGGTTGAGGCTGGTCATCGGATCCTGGAAGATCATGGCGATGTCGCGTCCGCGGACCTGACGCATCTCCGACTCGTCGAGGCCCAGCAGGTCCTCGCCCTCCAGCAGAACCATGCCCGACTCGACCCGCCCGGCGGGCCTCGGTAGCAGCCGCATGATGGCGAGGTTGGTGACGCTCTTGCCGCAGCCCGACTCGCCGACCAGCCCCAGCGTCTCGCCCGGCTCGAGGTCGAAGCTGACCCCGTTGACCGCGTAGACCGTTCCTTCGCGCGTCTGGAACCGCACGACGAGGTCTCGGACCGAGAGCAGCGTCATCGGCGCCTAGCGCTTCAGCCGCGGGTCGAGCGACTCGCGGAGCCCGTCGCCGAGCAGGTTGAACCCTACTGCGGTGATCACGATCGCGAGCCCGGGGAAGAAGATCAGATACGGGGCAGCGCGCAGGAAGCGGGTGGAATCCGTCAGCATCGTGCCCCACTCGGCGGTGCGCGGGTCGGGCGGACCCAGGCCGAGGAATCCCAGTCCGGCGACGTCGATGATCGCGGTCGCCAGCGCAAGCGTCGCCGCCACGATGACCGGGGTCAGCGCGTTCGGCAACATGTGCCGTAGCAACAGCCGGGTCCGGGATGCGCCGAGCGAGCGCGCTGCGATGACGAAATCGGCCTCACGCAGGGCGAGAAGGCTGCCCCGCAGCAGCCGGGCGAAGAGTGGCACGTTGGTAACCGCTACGGCGAGCATGATCTGCGGAAGCCCGCGGCCGAGCCATGCCACGATGGCGATGGCCAGCAGGATGCCAGGGATCGCCAGGAGCACGTCGACCACGCGCATCAGCGCGGAGTCGACCCGCCCGCCGAACATGCCGGCCGCCGCTCCGATCAGGCCACCCATGACGAGGCCCATGAAGACCGACACGATCCCCACCTGCAGGCTGACCTGTGCGCCGAACAGGATCCGGCTGAATTCGTCGCGGCCCTGCAGATCGGTCCCGAACACGTGCCCCGCGGATGGTGGCTGGAGCCGATCGACGAGCTTGCCCTCGATCGGCCCGTACGGCGCGATGATCGGCGCCAGGAGCGCGGCCAGCAGGAAGACTGCGATCAATGCGAGGCCCACGAGTGCCGGCCCGTGGCGCAGGAGGCGTCGCCCGGCGTCGCGCCACAGCCCCCGGCTGCGGCGAACCTCGATTCGCCCGGGACTTGAAATTGAAGGCGAGGTCATGAGTAGCGGATCCGCGGATTGAGGAACGCGTAGCCGATGTCCACTGCCAGATTCACGATCAGGAAGATGAACGCGAAGATCAGGATCGACGATTGGATCACGAAATAGTCCCGGTTCGAGATCGCCTGGACCACCCAACGCCCGACCCCGTTCCACGCGAAGATGGTTTCCGTGATCACGGCGCCTGCCAACAGGCCGCCGACCTGGAGACCGATGACGGTCGTCACCGGCAACCACGCGTTGCGCATCACGTGGCGCGCGTCGACGCGCCGCTCGGTGAGGCCCTTCGCCCGCGCGGTGCGAACGTAGTCCTCGTTCGCCACGTCGAGCACCGAGGCACGGGTGATGCGCGTGATGATCGCCAGCGGAATGGACCCCAGCGCGATCGCCGGCAGCACGAGATGGCGCAGCGCGTCGACGAAGGCGTCCCACTTGCCCGCCAGGACCGTGTCGATCAGCATGAAATGTGTCACCGCGTCGATCCCAATGCGCGGGTCGATCCGACTCGAAACCGGCAGCAGCCCCAGCCTGACGCCCATGAGGTACTGGAGCGTCAAGCCGAGGACGAAGATCGGGATGCTGATGCCGAGCAGCGATATGACGGTCACTGTGCCGTCGATCCAGCCCTGGGGATGCCGGCCGGCCAGGCGGCCAAGCGGGATGCCCAGCCCGACCGCAAAGAGCAAGGCCACCAGCGTAAGCTCAACGGTCGCCGGGAAGCGGACGATGAAGTCGTTGAGCACGGGCCGGTTGTTGACGAGGCTACGGCCCAGGTCCCCGCGCAGCAGGTCGCCCATGTAGAGCACGTACTGCTCCCATAGCGGCTTGTCGAGGTTCAACGCCTCCCGCAGGCGCGCTGTCGTCTCCGGGGTCGCGTGCTGGCCCAGGATGGCGCGCGTCGGGTCACCGGGCAGCAGATGGATGAATGCGAAGAGCACGATCGAGAGGCCGATGAGCACAGGGATCGCGCTCAGCAGGCGCCGGACGATGTACTTCGTCACGGAGCGTGGCTCCTCTCTCGGGGGAGGGGGAGGCCGGTCCCCGCGACCCGGCGGCCGCGAGGACCGGCGTGAGCTTCGGTTGGACGATCAGCAGGCTCCTGCGCCTACTTGTCGAGCCAGACCGTGTTGAAGTACTCGTTCAGCGCCCCGCTGCCGACGACACCCTTGACGTACGTCTGCGCCGCCGCGGGTGGGGTGGAGTGCAGGAGGGGGATGGTCGGCAGGTCCTTGGCGAGCTGATCCTGGACCTTGGTCCAGAGGTCCTCTTGCTGGGCCGTATCGGGCAAGGTCAGCGCCTCGAGCATCCAGTCGTCGACCTGCTTGTTGTTGTACCCGAACTCGGGGTTCGGCTTGCCTTCCTTGAACCCGAAGAAGGTGTTCAGGAAATTGTCCGGGCCGGCCCAGTCGCAGGTCCAGCCGAGGAGGAATGCCTGGTACTTACCCACCTCCTCCGCGTCGAGGTAGTCAGGACTCCAGGTGGCCGTGTGCGGCGTGACGGTGAAGCCGGCGGCCTCGAGGTCGGTCTGGATCGCCTCGAACAGGCCCTTCGGATCCGGCATATATGGGCGTGCGACATTGGACGGGTACCAGAAATCGATCGTCGGATTGGAGACGCCGGAGTCCGCCAACGCCGCCTTGGCCTTGTCGAGGCTGTAGGTCGGCAGGCTCAGCGCCTTGTAGAACTGGGTCGCGGGCGGCATCCAGTTGTCGGCCACCACCGCGGCGCCGGCGTAAAACGCGTCGACGTAGGCCTGCTTATTCAGCGCATAGGCGATCGCCTCTCGCACCTTTGGATTGTCGAGCGGCGGCTTTGCCTGGTTCAGGCCGAGGTAGCCGACGTTGCAGGAGTCACCGCGGTCGATGATCTCGAGGGTCCCGGCATCCTTCGCCGACTGCGCGTCGATTGGGGCGATGGTCTGCGCAAAATCGACCTCGCTCCCCGTCTCGAGCGCGTTGAACTCAGCGGTCTGATCCGGATACTCCTTGAAGACGATCTCGTCGAGGTGGGCCGCATTGGCGGTGTCCCAGTAGTCGGCATTCTTTTCGACCGTCACGTGGTCCCCGGCAACCCATTCCTTGAACTTGAAGGGGCCCGTGCCGACCATGCCGCTTTCCTGCATGTACTTGTTCTTCTTGATGTCAGGGTTGTCCGCATCGAACTTCTTGAGCGCGTCCGGGCTCGAGAGGAAGAACGAGGCCACGGTTTGGGCAAGCAGGAAGTTCGACTGTGGCTGCTTCAGCGTGAACTTGACCGTCGAGGCGTCGACCGCTTCGACAGACGTGATGTTCGAAGTGGTGCCGAAGCCGAAGACGGCGCCGAAGTAATAGGCCACCGCCTGGAGCTCCGCCGGCAGGTTGAGCCAGCGGTTGTAGTTGTAGACGACCGCATCCGCATTGAAGTCGGTGCCGTCGTGGAACTTGATCCCGGACCGCAGCTTGAACGAATAGGTCAGGCCTTCCGTGGAGGCCTCCCAGCTTTCAGCCAGCACGCCCTCGACCTTGTCGACCGTGCCGGGCGCCAGTCCCACCAGGCCCTGCATGACCTGGTTACCGACATACGACGAGTTGCTGTCGCTGATCAGCGCCATGTCAAGGTTGTCGATGTCGCCAGGGATGGCAACGACAAACGTGCCGCCCTCCTTGACCTGGTCCGTGCCACCCGATGCTCCGGGCCCGCCCGAGGCCGACCCAGAGGTCGACGGGCTGCTCGCCGGCGTGTTGGTGCAGGCCGCAAGTAGCAGGACAACCACCGTCATCACGGCGGGGTATCTCGAGTTCCGCATCCACTCTCCTCCATGCAGCGTGCCCGCTGCGAATTGCGGTGTGAAGTGTCGCTTTGCAGCGTTGCCGTCGACTCCGTGGCCACCGTTACCACGGATCGTAGCGTGGGAGTCGGCGTCCAGCCGTCCCTGCCCAGGATCCGCTAGTTTTGCATACCGCGTGACCCCTAGGAAGGCTTTCCGGTGGGTTTCGAGATCGGCTGCCACAGGGCGGCCGCGGTGTCCGCCGTGGCACGCTCGTTCGGGTCCGCCTGGTCCGCCGAGACCGATGCGTGGATCAGGACGATATGCGCGTCGGGATCAGTACCGGTCTGGCCGGGCGACCCCGAGGTCGGGCCACCGGTCCCCAGGGCGAGGTTCGACGGATGAATCATGAACGCCTCCGGATCGCTCGAGCGCGCCGGCGGCACGTAGGCCACTGCCGTCTCGGATGCGGCGATCTTCAGATAGCCGTTCCGGGCTTCGGCGAGGAGCGGCTGGCGCTCGAACCGCTCGCCGGCGGCGCTCGTCGCCCGCGGGGAGGAAGCCGGGTGCTGCTGGATCCCGACCTGTGTCCCGGAGGCGATGAGCACGGCGAGAGCGGTGGCGGAGACGGCCGTCGCGGTCCGCAGCCGCGCGAGCACCACGCCCGAGCGCCGGCGGAACCAGGCGGCAAGGCCGGCCTCGGGGCTCTGGGTGCGCCGCAGGATGCGGTCCCAGGCAGCTGGCGAAGGTGTCGCCCCCTCGATCCGGGCCTGCAGTGCGACGCGCAGCTGCTGGACGAGCGCACGGTCGAGGCCGATCTCGTCGCGACAAGCCCGGCAGTCGACGAGATGCTCGATATGGGGCGCGGAGCGCACGTCGAGCACGCCGAATCGGCTCAGCTCGAGGAGCTCGCGGCAGACCCTAGCGCAGCTCATCGGCGGCTCGCATCGGCACGCCGGCGGGCATGCGCCGCTCGACGGGTAGCCGGGCACGCAGCGCCTTGAGCGCGTAGTGCAGGCGTGACTTCATGGTCCCCACGTTGCATTCGGCGATCTCGGCGGCCTCTGCCAGCGAATAGCCGTGGAGGTAGTACAGGATCACGGCCGTCTGCTGCTTGGGCGGCAGGGAGTCGATCCCCCGCTGCAGGACCTCGAGGATCTCCCGCGACTCCACGATCTGGTCCGGGCGCTGGCCCAGGTCCACGACCAGGTTGCTGATGATGCTGGTGATCGGCTCGGCCAGCGCCTTGCGCCGGCTGAATCGGCTGTAGCACAGGTTGATGGCGACCCGCTGCAGCCACGGGAGCGGCGAGCGGTCCGGCTGGAGGCGGTCGCGCACCCCGTACGCCTTCACGAAGCAGTCCTGGAGGACCTCTTCCGCCAGAAACGGGTCGCGCGTGATGGCCAGCGCGGTCGTATAGACCGGCCGCTTGTAGGTATTGAAAAACTCCTCGAATGCGTGCAGGTCGTTAGCCTGCATGCGTTCGATGAGGCCGTCCGGCTGAGTGTGCTCCACGGGCAACTACCACGTACGGACGCCGAGCGCGACTATCCATACTACCCTCCGCCGTCGAGCGAGGTTCACGGCCATCTCGGCGGTCACATCGTCGGCTGGTCGCGCGCCGCCGGCTCGGAAGCGACCGGATCGGCCTCCCCCTCTCCCGAAAAGCGGTGCCGCAGGTCCGGGCGGCGGGCCGCGTTCGCCTCGTCGAGGCGGCCGACCGGCGTGCTCACGGGCGCGCGTTTGACCGACTCGGGATCGGTCTCCGCCCGCCGCGCGATGTCAAGCATCACGTCCACGAATTGATCGAGTGTCTCGAGGCTCTCGGTCTCGGTCGGCTCGATCATCAGCGCCTCCTCGACGATCAGCGGGAAGTAGATCGTCGGTGGATGGATCCCTTCGTCCAGGATCGCCTTGGCGATATCGAGGGTCGTGACGCCGTGCTCTCGCTTCTGGCGGCGGCCGCTGAAGACCACCTCGTGCTTGCAGATACGGTCGTAGGGCAGGTCGTACGCATCGGTCAGGCGCACGCGGAGATAGTTGGCGGCGAGGACCGCGTCGTCGCTGATCTCGCGCAGGCCGGAGGCTCCGTTGGATCGGATGTAGGTATACGCCCGCACGAACATCCCGAAATTCCCGAAGAAGCTGCGCACCTTGCCGATGCTCTCGGGCCGATCCCAGTCGAGCGCGAATCGAGCGTCGGGGGTGGAGCGGCCCGCCCAGGCGTTGCGCAGCACGTCGCCCGCGTCGCCTTCGACCAGGCTGACAACCGGTCGCGGCAGGAAAGGCGCCAGCCGATCGCTGACGCCGACCGGGCCGGCGCCGGGCCCGCCGCCGCCATGTGGCGTGCTGAAGGTCTTGTGCAAGTTGTAGTGCAGCACGTCGAAGCCAATCTCACCCGGCTTGCACACGCCCACCATCGCGTTCATGTTGGCCCCATCGCCATATACCAATCCGCCGGCGGC
>JBBRGH010000168.1:0-6807 GCA_038240915.1 Gemmatimonadales bacterium
GACCACCGTGGCCGGCACGGCCCGGGCGCGATGCCGGACCTGGACCTCACAGGCTTCGCCCGGCGCCAGCGGGTCGCCGAGCCAGTTGAGCTCCTCGAGCCGTACCCGGTGCCCCTCCAGCTCGCCGGCAGTGCCGATTACGACCTCCCGGCGCTCGGGCCGGATCGCCACGACGAAGCGAGGCTCGGCAAAGCCGCCGGGGAGACCCTTCCGCTGACCGATGGTGAACCGGGCAAACCCGTGGTGCTGGCCGATCACCTCGCCTGCGGTGGTGACCAGCGGCCCGGGGGCGAGCGCCGGCGCGTCGGGCGGGAGGTGCCGCTCGAGCACGCCGGCGTAATCGTCGTCCGGGACGAAGCAGATCTCTACCGACTCCGGCTTGTCCGCGGTGGCGAGGCCCAGCCGGCGGGCATAGGCCCGCGTCTCCGCCTTGGTCAGCGAACCGACCGGGGTCAGCATCCGGGCCACCACGGCCCGGTCGATGCCCCAGAGGAAATAGCTCTGGTCCTTGAGCGGATCCTCGCCCCGGAAGAGGCCGCCCTCCCGGGCCACCGCGTAGTGGCCGGTGGCGATGCGGGCGCAGTCGAGGGCGTCGGCATGGGCGAGCAGGTCCCGGAACTTGGTGAACGAGTTGCAGCGGACGCAGGGGATCGGCGTCCGCCCGCGGCTGTACTCGCTCACGAAATTCTGGATGACGTGCAGGTTGAAGCGGTCTTCGAGATTGAGGACGTAGTGCGGAATGCCCAGCCTGTGGGCCACGTCCCGCGCGTCGTTGATGGAGTCGAGCGAGCAGCACGGGCGGTCGGGGACGTCCTCACCGTAGCAGAACAGCTTCATCGTGGCCCCGACCACGTCGTAGCCCTGCTCGACCAGCCGGGCCGCCGCCACCGAGCTGTCGACGCCGCCGGACATCGCCACCAGCACGCGCTCGCGGCCGGGCTCACGCATCCTCCCGGCCTCATGCACGGCCGAGCACTCCGGCGAGCTTCCGCACCTTGGCCACGACGGTCGGCATCACCTCCGCCACCCGGGCCACGTCGGCGGCGGTGCTCTCGTGTCCGAAACTGAAGCGAATGGCGCCGAGCGCCAGCTCGCGCGGGACGCCCATGGCCACCAGCACGTGGGACGGCTCGACCGCGCCGGTCGAGCAGGCAGACCCGCTCGAGGCCGCCACCCCGGCCAGATCGAGGTGCATGAGCAGCGCCTCGCTGTCGGCACCGGCCACCCCCACGTTGAGCACGTGCGGTGCCCGCTCGGCGTCCTCGCCGTTGACCACCAGATCGGGGACGCCGGCCCGGAGCCGGGCGGCCAGCTCCTCCCGGAGCGCCCGGAGACGGGGTGCCTCGGCGGCGCGCTCCGCGGCCGCCAGGACGGCGGCGCGGCCCAGGGCCACGGCGCCGGCCACGTTCTCCGTGCCCGGGCGGAGGCCGAACTGCTGACCGCCGCCGTGGATGATCGCCTCGATCGCCTTGCGATCGCGCACGATCATCGCCCCGATGCCCTTGGGCGCGCCGACCTTGTGGCCCGAGATGGTGGCGAGGGTGCAGGCGGTGGCGCCGAGGTCCATGGGTACCTTGCCGAAAGCCTGGACGGCGTCCGTGTGGTAGACGACGCCCGCGTCGCAGCAGCGCCGGGCGATCTCGGCCACCGGCTGGATCACCCCGACTTCGTTGTTCACCCACATGACCGAAACGACGGCCGGCCGCTCCCGGAGGGCCTCGTCCAGCGCGTCCAGCTCCAGCCGGCCCGCTCGGTCCACCGGCAGCAGCACCTCGCGGCCGCCCAGGTGGCAGACGGCGTGGGCGGCGGCGAGAATCGCCTTGTGCTCGGTGGCGCAGACGACGGCGCACATGGTGCCGCCCCGCTCCCGGGCCGCCAGCGCCGCGCCGACGATGCCCAGGTTGTCGGCCTCGGTGCCGCCCGACGTGAAGATCACCTGATTCGGCTCGGCCCCGACGGCCTGCGCCACCTCGCGGCGGGCCTGCTCCAGGCCGGCGCGCGCGGCCCGGCCGAACCGGTGGGCGCTGGACGGGTTGCCGAAGATCTGGGCGGTCAGGTACGGCAGCATCGCCTCCAGCACCTCCGGACGGACCGGGGTGGTGGCGGCGTGATCGAGGTAGACGGGAGGGCGGCTCACGACGGAAAACTATCCCGTCCGGGGGCCCCAAGGTAGCGCGGCAGGCTGACGCCGGACACTGTCACATGCTCTGGACGTCGAGGCTCACGACGTCGCTCACGGCCATGGTTTCGTCGGTGAAGAACGGCTCGCCGTAGCGGGTCCGGATCAGCGACCCATAGTGGGCGTTCTGGACCTCCACCAGGGAATAGAGGTCCTGCCCGGTCGGGAAGATCTCGCCGGCCGCCCTGGCCCCGTCGAACTGGCTCGCGTAGGAGCGGATGGCCGCCATCTTCCGATCGAATTGGGGTGTGATGTCCACCACGAAGGTGGGTTTCACCGGATCCTCCCGGTAGGACAGGGCGTACAGGATCTTGAACGGCCGATGGGGCGGGCCGCCGGCCGGGTACTTGGCCAGGCCGGCGAGGAAGCAGGCATCTCGACCGAGCTCGCTGGCCACCCGGTGGTCGGGGTGGCGGCCCACGGGAAACGGCAGGATCACCACCCGGGGGGCGAAGTGGCGGAGGTGCTCCACCACCACCCGCCGCATGTCCTCGCTGTTCTGCAGATGGGCGTCGGGGAGCTCCGCGTTCCGCCGCTCGCTCACGCCGAGGATGGCCGCGGCCCGTTCGGCCTCCTGGGCCCGCAGCTCGGCGTTTCCCCGGGTGCCGGTTTCGCCGGCGGTGAGGTCGAGAATGCCGGTCCGGTGCCCCGCGTCCACGGCCCGGAGCAGGGTGCCGGCGCAGGTGAGCTCAACGTCGTCGCGATGGGCGGCGATGGCCAGGACATCGACGGGCATGGCAGCTCCGCGAAGGGGTTGGGTTGAACGCGATGGGGAGCAAGGATATCTCGGCCCGGCCGGCCGGGGCCACCGCGGCGACGGTCACTCGTGCCGCAGCGCCTCCACCGGGTCCATCCGGGCGGCCCGATTGGCGGGGTAGAGTCCGAAGATCAGGCCGATGCCGATGCTGACCGCGCAGGCCAGGGCCGCGCTCCAGACCGGCACACCCGAGCGGAGGTCGAGCGCCGCCTTCATCAGCTCGCCGGCGCCCAGGCCGACGACGATCCCGATTACTCCGCCCACCAGCGTCAACGTCGCGGCCTCGACCAGAAACTGCCACAGGATCTCGCGGCGGGTGGCGCCGAGGGCCTTCCGGAGGCCGATCTCCCGGGTGCGGTCGGTCACCGAGACCATCATGATCGCCATCACGCCGATGCCGCCTACCAGGAGTGCCACGCTGGAGAGGGACACCATCGCCAGGAAGAAGTAGGTGGTGAACTTGCCCACCACGTCGAGACTCTGGTCCTGGGTGATGAGGTCGAAGGTGTTGGGCAGCCCGGGGCGGACGTTCCGTTCCCGGCGGATGGCGACGGTGGCCAGGTCGCGGACCACCCCCGGGTCCTGGCCGCCACGGGGCCGCACCGCGATGAACAGGTTGTTGGTCTCGTCGTAGCGGTAGTTCTGCCGCGCGGTTTCGAACGGCATCACCCCGCCGATCTGCTGGCCGGGCGGCTCGAAGATGTTGTCGGGCTTCTGATAGATGCCGATCACCCGGAGCACGGTCGTCCCCACCCGGACATAGCGACCCAGCGGGTCGAGGTGGCCGAAGAGATGGTCGGCCACCTCGGCCTCGATCACCATCACCTCGTCGCCCGCCAGCTCGCCCCTGGTGAAGAATCGGCCCCGAAGCAGGGTGCCGCCCTGGATGTCCATGTAGTGCTCGTCGGCCCCGAACACGGTGATCGTCTGGGTCCGACTGCCCTGGTATTCCAGCCGCTGAAACAGCTGCACCCACATGCCGGCGTAGGCGATCTGCGGCACCCGGGCCACCGCCTCGGCGTCGAGCTGGCTCACGATCGGGCGGATCCGGACCTCGTACGGCAGGTTGTCCGGATTGACCGGGGAGCTGGAGAAGAAGCGGACGATGTAGAAGACCGAGGGGCCGGCGGTCTCGATGGCGTTGAAGATCTGGGCCCGGATGCCCTGGACCATCGAGGCGATCGCCATCACCGTGGTGACGCCGATGACCACGCCCAGAATGGTGAGGAACGACCGCAGCTTGTTGGCGCGGAGAGCGTCGAAGGCGATCGCCACGCCCTCGCCCACGTTGCGGATCCCGACCCGAAGCCGCACGCGGACCTACTCGGCGCGGAGGGCGGTGATGGGGTCGAGCCGCGCGGCCCGCGAGGCGGGGAAGACCCCGAAGACGATGCCGGCCCCCGCGCCCAGCGTGAGGGCCACGGCCACCGACCAGAGGGTGATCCGGGCCGGCAGCGGCGTGAAGGTCGAGACCGCCACGGCGAGGGCCCAGCCGGCCACCACGCCCTGCAGGCCGCCCAGGGTCGAGAGCACGATGGCCTCGATCAGGAACTGGCGGCGGATGTCGCCCCGGCGGGCGCCGAGGGACTTCCGGAGGCCGATCTCGCGGGTCCGTTCGGTCACGCTCATCAGCATGATGTTCATGATCACGATGCCGCCCACCACGATACCGATGCAGACCACCGCCGGAATCGCCGTAAACAGCACCTTGGTGAGCTGGCGCCAGAAGGCCACCAGGGCGTCGGCCTTGTCCACGGTGAAGTCGTTCGGCTCGCCGGGCCGGAGCCGGTGGGCCACCCGCATCGCCTCTTCGGCGCGGCTCATGGCCGGCTCCACCCCGTCCGCGTCCGCCATCTTGACCGAGACCACGGTCGTCTTCCGCCGGCCGTAGAACGACTCGAACGTGCTGAAGGGCAGCAGCACGAAGGCGTCGAACGACTGCCCCAGCACCCGGCCCTTCTTGTCGATCACCCCGGTCACCAGGACTTCGCGCCCCGACACTCGGATCTTCCGGCCCACAGCCGCAGCCGGGCGGTCGAACAGCTTCTCGGCGATCTCGTGGCCGATCACGGTTACCGGGCGCCGCTCCCGGACGTCCGGCTCGGTCAGCGGCAGCCCGGCCAGCATCTGGTAGTCCTGCACGATCTGGTAGGGCGGGGTGACCCCGAAGACGAGGACGTTGCCGACGGTGCGATCGCGGTAGGAGGCGTCGCTCACCGGCGTGGGCCAGCCCGACTGCAGAGCCACCGCGAGCGCCTCGGGCAGGGCCCGGGCCACGGCCTCGGCGTCCGCCGAAGACACCAGGGGTCGCTTGGCGATGACCTTCACCTGCTCGTCGTCCAGCAGGCCGACCGAGATCGGCGAGCGCCGGACCTGAAAGGCGTTGGTCCCGATCATGGCGCCCGTCAGGTTCTCCTTGACGTACGCGTTCATCCCCTGGATGACCGCGACGACGACGACTAGGAAACCGACGGAGACGATGATACCGAGGAGAGTGAAGAAGGACCGGAGCTTGGCGCCCCAGATGGCCTGGAGCGCGAGACGGATGGCCTCGGAGAGGGGCATCCCCGCAAAATAGGGCTACTCGTACCGAAGCGCCTCTACCGGGTCCAGCCGTGAGGCCTTGCTCGCCGGGTAGAGCCCGAACAGCACGCCGGTGAGGATAGAGGCCACGATCGCCGCGACCACCGAGGCCAGCGGCACCGTGGCCGGGATGGGCGAGAAGCTGCGGATTCCCCAGGCGACCGCCGCGCCGACCGCCATGCCGATCAGGCACCCGATCAGGGTCAGCGTGGCGGCTTCGACCAGGAACTGGAACATGATCTCGCCCCGGGTGGCGCCGAGCGCCTTGCGGACGCCGATCTCGCGGGTCCGCTCGGTCACCGAGATCATCATGATCGCCACCACCCCGACGCCCCCGACCATCAGCGCCACGCTCGAGAGCGCGATCATGACGACGAAGAACCCGGCAGTGATCGTGTTGAACGCCTCCAGCACCCGGTCCTGGGTCACCACCGCGAAATTGTTCGGCTGCGCCGGCTTGAGGCCGCGGGCGCTGCGGAGGGCGGCGGTCACCTCGTCCTGGGCCTCGAGCGTCGTGGCGGCGGCGGTGGGCACCACGGCGATCTCCATCCAGCCCCGCTCGTAGTCCGCCACCTTGACGAAGACGGTATGCGGAATGGCCAGCCGGGGCTCGTCCGCGTTGCTGAAGAGCGAGGCGGCCTCGGCATGGATCCCGATCACCGTGAACGGCTGGCCGTAGATCTTGATCGTCTTTCCGATCGGGTCCCGCCCCGGAAAGAGCGATTGGGCCAGTTTGTCATTGATCACGGCCACCCGGGCACCTGCGGCATACTCCACGGGGGTGAAGCTCCGGCCGACGATGATGTCGCCGCCGTTCACCTGGAGATAAGTCGGGCTGAATCCCGCGATCGCCACACTGGAGAGGGTGGTGGCCTCGGCGCCCACCGGTCCCTGGGCGTATTCGCCGATGTTGACGTCCCGTACCGTCGGCTGCCGCCGGATCAACTCGGCCTCCTCGGCCGTGACCCAGGGCATCCGCCGCCAGGGCGACAGCTCGTCCGACCCGTCGGACACCGTGAGGCCGCCGTTGAAGTAGCGCTGGACGTAGAAAGTCTTGGGCCCGGCCGACTCGAGGATCGCGGTGATGCTCCGATTGATGCCGGTGATGGCGGAGCCCATGGCGATCACCACCGTCACGCCGATGGCCACGCCGAGGACGGTGAGCGAGGCCCGCACCTTGTTGGCCCGGACCGAGTCGAGCGCGATGGCGACACCCTCCGCCATCCGGCTCATCAGAGTGGTCGGTCGGGGAGTCACTCCGCCCTCAGCGCGACGATCGGGTCCAGCC
>JBBRGH010000169.1:0-6770 GCA_038240915.1 Gemmatimonadales bacterium
CGAAGCCGTCGTGGCTCTTGTTGGCGAAGCCGAGGAACACGCTGGTGGAGACCTCGCCGTGGACCCGGCAGTCCGAGCCGAAGATCGAGAGCCGGAGGAAGCCGCCCAGCAGCTTGGAGCGGGGGCCGGCGTAGAGCGGGCCCTCCAGCCGGGTGCCGTGCCGCACTTCGACGCCCGCCGCGAGCACCACGGCTCCGTGGCGTACGTCGAACACGACGCCGGGCTCCACGGCCGCGCCCAGCACCACGACATCGGCCGGATCGCCCAGGACCAGGCTGCCCTCGGGGACGTCGGTGGACGCCGCGGCGCGGAGGTCGTCGCAGTCCTCACCCAGAAAGCGCTCGAGCGCGGTCACCAGATCATAGGCCCCGCGGAGGGCGAGGCCGTCGATCTCGACGGCCTCGCCCTCCTCGTGTGGACCCTGCCACGTCTCGCCCTCGGCCACGATCCAGCCGACCGTGGCGCCCGCATGCGTCAGCCGGCGGGCACGGCCGGGCGGGGACAGGCGGTCGCCGGCGGGCGCGAAGGTCGAGCGGCCGATGATGGCGGGGCCGGCGACGGGGGTCGGGGGCTGCACCGGCGGCTCGTCGGTTTCGTGGAAGCCGGCGACGTGGGCGCCGAGGATCGCGGTGGCCTCGCGGTCCGCGACCGCCTCCCAGCGCTCCCGGATCCGCCAGATGCCGGCGCGCAACTCGGCCAGCGGCCGCACCCCGGCGAACGGCGCCCAGGCCGGACCCGGCTCGGTGGGCTCGAGCAGGTAGAGCCCGCTCATCCTTGGATGTCGCGGATCTCGGGCGGGAGCGCGTCGAGCAGCTGCTTCATGGCCGCAGCGCGCTCGGTGGGCATGACGAGAATGCGGCCGTTGGCCTGGACGATGACGAGATCCTGCACCCCGCAGACGACGATCGGGTCCCGATCCGACCAGACGATGCAGTCGTGGCTGTCCTGCAGCATGCCGGGGCCCACCAGCACGTTGCCGCTCGGGTCCTTGGGCCGGACCCGGGCCAGCGCCTGCCAGGTGCCCACATCGTCCCAGGCAAAGGCGCCGGTCACGACCGCGACCGCGCCGCTCCGCTCCAGCACGCCGACGTCGATCGAGATGGCGGTCACGGCCGAGAAGAACCCGGGCACGTCGCCCGCCTGGAGCCGGGGCAGGGCCGCCGAGACCTCGGGCGTGTGGCGCGACACCTCGGCCAGCAGACGGCCGGCGGTCCAGGGGAAGAGGCCGCTGTTCAAGAGCGCGCCGGCCGCCTTTAGGTCGAGCGCGGTGGCGGCATCGGGCTTCTCGGAGAAGCGGGCCACGGTCCGGGCTCCCTCGTCGAGCGGGGCACCCGGCACGATGTAGCCATAGCCGGTCTCTGGCCGGGAGGGTACGACGCCGACGGTCACCAGCCGGTCGTGCGCCCGGGCGGTGGTGAGTGCGACGTCGGCCACGCGGCGGAAGGCGGCGCCGTCGCCGATGGCCCAGTCGGCGTGAAGCGACAGCACTTCGGCGTCCGGATCGCGGCGCTGCGCTTCCCAACTGGCCCAGATGAGGGCGGGCGCGGTCGACGCGGCGCGCGGCTCGACCAGAAAGTTGCCGGCGGGAAGCTTGAGCATCGCGCGGAGGCGGCCGGACAGGCCGGCGCCGGCGACGACGAGAATGCGCTCGCGGGGGATCAGACCGGTGAGGCGCTCGACCGCCTCCTCGGCGGTCGAGCCGGCGCCCGAGAGCGGCAGCAGCTGCTTCGGGGTCTCGGGGGTGCTGAGCGGCCAGAACCGGGTGCCCGAGCCCCCGGCCAGCAGGACGGCCCAGCGCATTACAGCAGCGTTGCCAGCGCCGGGCGATGCTGGCGCAGATCGAAAAGGAGGGGTCCGATGTCGGCGTCGGACGCCGCGAGGATGGCCAGCCAGTCGCTGGCGCCTGCGCGCGCCAGCAGCAGCAGGCCGCCGGCATACTCGAGCACCGCGGTGCCGAGGTCGCCGCGGTCGGCGCCCTGACCCAGGCGGCCGGCGTGCTGGGCGAGTGTGGCCGCCAGCGCCGCCACCGTCTCCGAATCGAACCCGCCGCGGGCGGCATGTTCGATCGGGAGCCCGTCGCCGCTCAGCAGCAGCACGGCCTCGACGCCGGGGCGGCCGGCGAGGCTCTGTACCACCTCTCCCAACTCGATCATGCGGTTCAACTCCAGGGCCGGAGGAAACGTTGCGCAACGTAGGGACCGTCCCGGTCGAAGTCAAGAAATGAACGGCAGTTGACCCCTCTCCACACGGGCCTTAACCTTCCCCCTCCATGCGACCCATCCCTGCGCTCTGCGCGCTCGTGATTCTGGCCCTCGCGCCCGCCTGCAGCAACTCCAACGGGCTGGGGGACGCGACCGAGCTGAACGTCACCGATACCCTGACCCTCGGCGCGCTGGAGGGCACCCCGATCGCAACGCCGAGCGGGTTCCGGATCTCGACCGGGCCGGTCCGCACCGACCAGACCGTGGACTTCGAATTCGCCTACAACGTGCGCCGCCTGACCGACGGGTCGTACCAGCGGGTGCTGATCCCGCGGGCCGCGCTCGGGCTGGCTTCCACCAACCAGGTGGAGCCCGGCCTCCAGCCGCGCCAGGAGACCTTCGACCAGATCACCCGGGCCCAGAGCAACGGGTATGTGAGCGACTCGGCCGTGCCCATCGATGTGGGCGAGCGGCTGCTGGTCCGTTCGCGGGTCGTCTGCAACATCGGGGTGCCGCTGTACGGCAAGCTCGAGATCCTCAGCTTCCAGGACAGCACGGTCACCTTCAAGGTGCTGACCAACCAGAACTGCGGGTTCAAGGACCTCCTGCCCGGCCTGCCGGCCAACTGAGCGCGTGATCGACCTCAAGCGCCTGCGCCAGGACCCCGAGGCGTGCAGGGCCTCGCTGCTGCGTCGCCGCGACCCGTCGGTCGGGCCGCTGCTCGACGGGCTGCTCGAGCTCGACCGCCAGCGGCGCGAACTGCTCGGCCGGGCCGAAGCGCTCAAGGCCGAGCGCAACGCCGCCAGCGAGGAAGTGGCACGACGGAAGCGGGCCAAGGAGCCGGCCGACGAGCTGATGGCGAGCCTCAAGCTCAGCGGTGACGAGGTCAAGCTGCTCGACGCGCGGCTCCGGGAACTGGACGGCGAGCTCGACCAGCGCGCGCTCGCGGTGCCCAACTTCCCGGCCGACGAAACACCCGATGGCGACGCCTCGGCCAATCGGGTGGTCCGCACCTGGGGTCAGGCGCCCACGTTCGCTTTCCCGCCGCGGCCGCACTGGGAGCTCGGCGCGACGCTGGGAATTCTCGATCTGCCGGCCGGCGCCAAGCTCACCGGGTCCGGCTTTCCGCTGTTCCGCGGCCTTGGCGCCCGGCTGGGGCGCGCGCTGAGCGGCTTCATGCTGGATCTCCACACGCGGGAGCACGGGTACGAGGAGATCGCGCCGCCGTATCTGGTCAACCGGTCCACGCTCACCGGGACCGGCCAGCTGCCCAAGTTCGAAGAGGATCTCTACGCTGTCCCCTCGGACGACCTGTTCCTGATTCCCACCGCCGAAGTGCCGCTCACCAACATCCACCGGGACGAGATCCTCGAGGGCGCCGATCTTCCCCGCGGCTACTGCGCCTGGACGCCCTGCTTCCGCCGCGAGGCCGGGGCTCACGGCAAGGACACCCGCGGGCTCATCCGGGTCCACCAGTTCGACAAGGTGGAGCTGGTGCGCTTCGTCCGGGCGGAGGACTCGCCGGCCGAGCACGAACGGCTGACCGGCCACGCGGAGGCGGTGCTGCAGCGGCTGGAAATCCCCTACCGGGTGGTGGAGCTGGCCGCCGGTGACACCGGCTTCGGCAGCGCCCGGACCTTCGATCTCGAGGTCTGGGCCGCCGGGGTCGGCACCTGGCTCGAGGCCTCCAGCGCGAGCACCTTCACCGATTTCCAGGCGCGCCGCGCCAACATCCGCTACCGGCCCGAGCCCAAGGCCAAGCCCGAATTCGTGCACACCCTCAACGCCTCGGGCGTCGCGTTCCCGCGCACCATCATCGCCCTCCTGGAGAACAACCAAACGGCCGACGGGTCGGTGCGGGTGCCGGCGGCACTGGTGCCCTACCTTGGCGTGGACCGCCTGATTCCGCGTGCGTAGAGAGCGCCTGCAGCGCCTCGCGCCCACCGTCGCGGTGGTGCTCGTGGCCCTGCTCGCGGGGCTGAGCTTCGGCTCCGGGCTGCTGGTCCTCCGCCACTTCAAGGCCGACGCCACCGCCACCAGCCGCCTCTATTCCGGCGTCTTCGGCGGGCTCAACGATCCCCGGCCTGGGGCCGAGGCCGAGGCGCTGCTCCGGCTGGGCGCCCAGGTGCGGGCGCTGGGCCTGCCGTTGGTGGTGACCGACCGATCGGGGCGGGTGACCGCGGCCGCCAACCTGCCGTTCGCGGCGCCGATCGACGATCCGAGGGTCAAGGCGTACGTCGCCCGGCTCGACCGGTGGAACCCGCCGATCGTGGACGAGGCCATCGGCACCGTGCACTACGGGCCGCTGCCGGCGCAGCGGAACCTCACGGCGCTCGCGGTTCTCCAGGGGCTTACCATCGCGGTCATGGTGGCCGTGGCGGTCTTCGCCTATCGGAGCGCCATCGCGGCCCAGCGGGACCGGCTCTGGGTCGCGATGGCCCGCGAAGCGGCCCACCAGATGGGGACGCCGCTCACCAGTCTCCAGGGCTGGATCGAGCGGGTGCGCTCGCGGCCTACGCCACCGCCCGACCTGGCCGACCACCTCGCGGCCGACGCCGAGCGGCTCGACCGGGTGGCCCAGCGGTTCGAGCGGATCGGCAATCCGGCCAAGCGCGAGCCGGTGGCCCTCGGCGCCCTGGCCGACCGGGTGGCCGGCTACTTCCGCCCCCGGCTGCCCAAGCGGGCCAACCCGATCGAGCTCAAGCTCGAGGCCCCCGGCATGGGGCCGATGGTGCTGGGCGACGCGGTGCTGCTCGAGTGGGTGCTGGAAGCCCTGGTGAAGAACGCGATCGACGCGCTGCAGGGCCGCGCCGGCACGATTATCCTGCGGGTTGGCGCCGAGATGGGGAAAGGGCAGATCCGCGTGATTGACGACGGACCCGGCATCGCGCGGGAGATTCGCCGCACCCTGTTCGAGCCCGGCATCACCACCAAGCGGGGCGGCTGGGGCATCGGCCTCGCCCTCTCGCGCCGGGTGATCGAGGACGCCCACCGCGGGCAGCTGGCGCTGGAACCGACCGAGAAGGGAACCTGCTTCGTGATTCGTCTGCCGCTGGCGGCGCCCGCCGCGTGATCGATACCTCCGGCCCCGACCTCGGCCATGCGCTCAACCCGGCGCAGCAGGAGGCGGTGGATCATGTCCACGGCCCGATGCTGGTGCTGGCCGGCGCGGGCTCGGGGAAGACCCGCGTGCTCACCACCCGGATCGCGAGCCTGATCGACCGGCATGGCGTGCCGCCCGACCGGATCTTCGCGGTCACCTTCACCAACAAGGCCGCCGGCGAGATGAAGCACCGGATCGGCCGGCTGCTCGACCGCGACCCGTCCGGCCTGTGGATCGGCACCTTCCACTCGCTCTCGGCCCGGCTGCTCCGCCGGGAGGCGCCGCTGCTGGGCTTCTCCCGCCAGTTCACGATCTACGACGAGGACGACCGGCTGAGCCTGGTGCGCCGGCTGATGGAGCAGCGGGGCCATTCGACCAAGGTGTTCCCGCCGCGGGCGGTCGTGTCGCTCATCTCGGGCGCGAAGAACCGGATGATGCCGCCGGCGGAGCTGGCGGCCGGCGTGTCGCAGTTCGACCGGCTGGCCCAGGTGGCCGCCGACGTGTTCGCCGCCATGGGACCCGCGCTCAAGGCCGCCAACGCGATGGATTTCGACGACCTGCTGCTGCATCCGCTCACCCTGTTCCGCGAGCACCCCGATCGGCTCCAGGCCTACCAGGCCAAGTTCAGCTTCATCCTGGTGGACGAATTCCAGGACACCAACCGGGCCCAGTACCAGCTGATCCGGCTGCTCGGCGCGCACGGCAACGTCTGCGCGGTGGGCGACGACGACCAGAGCATCTACGGCTGGCGCGGCGCCGATGTGCGCAACATGCAGGAATTCCTCAAGGACTTCCCGGGCGCCAAGCTGGTGCGGCTGGAGGAGAACTATCGCTCCACCCAGGTCGTCCTCGACGCGGCCAACGGCGTGATCGCCGAGAACACGGGGCGAATCGGGAAGACACTCACCACCCGCCGCCGGGGCGGCGAGCCCGTGACCCTGCTGGCCGCGGCGGACGAGCGGGACGAGGCCGAGTGGGTGGTGCGCGAGCTCGAGCGGCGGAGCGCCGCCGGCGACTGGCGCTATGGCGAGATGGCCGTGCTGTACCGGACCAATTCCCAGTCGCGCGCCATGGAAGAGGCCTTCCGCCGGGCCGGCATTCCCTATCGCCTGGTCGGCGCCATTAGCTTCTACGAGCGGCGCGAGGTCAAGGACCTGCTGGCCTACCTGCGGCTGCTGGCCAATCCCGCCGACGACGAGGCCTTCCTCCGTGCCGTCGGCGTACCCCGCCGCGGCCTCGGCGACACCAGCCTCGCCACCCTGGGCCGGATGGCGCAGCAGTGGCACAAGCCGCTGCTGGAGTCGGCGCGCGGCGCGGAAGGCATCAGCGAGCTCCGCCCCAACGTGCGCGAAGCCTTCCGCAGCTTTGCCGGGTTCATCGACGGGCTGGCGCTCAGGGCCGGCAGGCTGGCGCCGGCCGAGGTGCTGGAGCAGCTCATTCGCGGGATCGACTACGAGACGGTCCTC
>JBBRGH010000170.1:0-6766 GCA_038240915.1 Gemmatimonadales bacterium
GTGCCTCAGCGCCCCTGCCGGCGCGCGAGCGGACCGCCTGGATCGTGGCCGGCGCGCTCTGCCTGCTGCTGCTCGGCGCCATCGTGCTCAAGGTCGTCCGGGGCGCCCCGGCGCCGGTAGCGCCCGACATGGCCAACACCGGCGCCTCGTCCGGCGAGGCCGGCCCCCCGGCGGCCGGGCCGTTCAGCGGCGGCTCGGGGACGGGCGGGGCCCCGCCCGACATCAGCCGGATGACGCCGCGCGAGCGCTTCGACCGCCTGTTCAACCGGGTCATGCAGGCCGCCGAGCAGCGGGACACCGCCCAGGTCGAACGGTTCACGCCGATGGCGCTCGGCGCCTACGCCCAGCTCGACTCGATCAACACCGACGCCCGCTACCACGCCGCGGTGCTCCGGCTGCAGATCGGCGACCTCCCCGGCGCCCTGGCGCTGGCGGACACGATCCTCGCCCGCGACCCTGGTCATCTCTTCGGCTACATCGTGCGCGGCACCGCCGCGGGCTTCCAGGGCGACAGCGCGGCCGCCCGGCGGGCCGGCCGGGAATTCCTGTCGCACTACCAGGCCGAGCTGGGCGCCAACCGGATCGAGTACCGGGAGCACCAGCCGGCCATCGACGATTTCAAACAGCAGGTCGAGAAGGCCATCCAATGACCCGCACCATCCGCGTCGCCCACAGCCCGGACTCCGACGACGCGTTCATGTTCTACGCTCTGGCGGAAGGCAAGATCGACACCGGCGGGCTGCGCTACGTCCACGAGCTGTCGGATATCGAATCGCTGAATCAGCGCGCCCGGCGGGCCGAGCTGGAGGTGACGGCCGTCTCGATCCACGCCTACGCCTACCTCTGGCGCGACTATGCCCTGCTCGGCTCCGGCTCCTCGATGGGCGACGGCTACGGTCCCCGGCTGGTGGCCACCCGCCCCCGGCCGGCCGACCCGCGCGCGGCGCTTCGGGGCCTGCGGGTCGGCATCCCCGGGCCGCTCACGACCGCCTTCCTCGCGCTCCGGCTGTACCAGCCGGACGTGGTGCCGGTGCCGATGGCCTTCGACCGGATCGAGGATGCCGTGCACGCGGGTGACGTGGACGTGGGCCTGCTGATCCACGAAGGCCAGCTGACCTACGCCGATACCGGGCTCCAGCTCTGGGCCGATCTCGGTGCCTGGTGGCTGGAGGACACCGGTCTTCCGCTGCCACTCGGCGGCAACGCCGTCCGCCGCGACCTCGGCCAGCCGGTCATCGATCAGATCGCGCGGGACCTGCGGGCCAGCATCGTGTACGCCCTCGAGCACCGGGCCCCGGCCCTGGCCCACGCCAAGCAGTACAACCGCGGCATCGGCGACGAGCGGACCGATACCTTCGTCGGGATGTACGTCAACCAGTGGACGGTGGACTACGGGCCCCGCGGCCGCGCCGCGGTTCAGGCGCTGCTCGATCGCGGGCACGCCGCGGGGATCATCCCCGAGCGCGTCGCCGTCGAGTTCGTCGGGTGATTGACCGGGGATTCGCCGCGCCCTACCTTCCCGGTATCCTGAGCCCTCGGAGCGTCCGCCACCCCTGAGGCGGCGCGCACCATCCAGGCCCGCCGCCTGGTGGAGGTATGCGTGGCCCCTACGGACGGTCCGGTCAGCCTCCTCGTGGTGGACGACGAGGAGGCTCTTCGCAACGCCGTCAGGAAATTTCTGATCCATCAGGGCTACGAGGTCGCGCTCGCCGCCACCGGCGAGGAGGCCCTCGACATCCTCCGCCGGCAGAAGATCACCGGCATCCTCCTCGACGTGAACCTGCCGGGCACCAGCGGCATCGACCTGGTTCCGCGGATCCTCGAGCTTGAGCCCGCCGTTGCCGTTCTGATGCTCACCGCTGTCAACGACGCCACCTCCGCTGCCCTCTGCATGCAGCGCGGCGCCTTGGACTACCTGCTCAAGCCGATCGACCTGGTTCACCTCGGCCGCGCCATTACCCGCGCGCTCGAGCGGCGGCAGGCCATTCTGGAAAGCCAGCAGATGGCCCGCCGGCTTAAGGAGGAGGTGGCGTCACGGGCGGCGGAACGCTTGCACGAGCAGGCGGCCCAGGAGCGGATCTCGGTCGCCACGCTGGAGGCGCTGGTCAACGCGCTCGAGGCCAAGGATCCCTATCTCCGGGGGCACTCCGCCCGGGTGGCCGACCTCGCGGCGGGTGTGGCCGACCACCTCGGCCGGCCCGATGAGGACATCGAGGTGGTCCGCACCGCCGGCCGGCTGCACGACATCGGCAAGATCGGCATCCGGGAGGAGATCCTCAACAAGCAGGGCCCTCTGAGCGACGAGGAATACGAGCACGTCAAGCAGCACGTCCTGGTCGGCTCCCAGATCCTGGCACCCCTGGTGCACCTGACGGACGTCATCACCTGCGTCCGGAGCCACCACGAGCGCTGGGACGGCTTGGGCTACCCCGATCGCCTGGCGGGCGAGGCCATCCCGCTCGGCGCCCGCATCATCGGCGCGGTCGAGATCTTCGACGCCCTGACCACCTCCCGGCCGTACCAGGAAAAGATGTCGGCCGACGAGGCGATCGCGCGGATGCGGGACCTGGTGGGCAGCGCGATCGATCCGGTGATTCACGGGGCGCTCGAAGCGGTGGTTGCCCGGCGGCAGACACTCGTCTTCCTGGACGACGCCCAACGGTGACGGAGCAAGCTCGTCCTGATCATCGACGACGACCCGATGGAGCGCGGCTTGCTCGAGCGGGTGCTCCGCCGCGCCGGCTACGAGGTGGTCACCGCGGCCGGACCTGATGCTGCTCGACGTCATGATGCCCCGCGCTCGCCGCGGGACAGGGGGTCGCGTGGCGCCGCCGTTGCCACCCTCCTACTTTCCGTTGGCCCCACAGGGCGATCTCCCGCCGTTCAGTCCGTTTACCGGCCGGCACCGCCGACCGAAGGAGGAGTGACCCTGGCCCATGGCTGAGTTCCCCGGCACGCCGCGCGTGCTCGTGGTGGACGACGACCCCGACATGGCGCGGCTGGTCATGCATCTGCTGCGGGCCCGAGGCTTCGGCAACGGGGTGCACGTCAGCACCGGCCGCGAAGCGCTCGAGGCGCTCGACGGCATCGACATCGTCCTGCTCGACCATCAGCTCCCGGACGCCAACGGCCTCGACCTGCTCGAGGTGATCCGGGCCCGGACCAACCCTCCCGCCGTCGTCCTCATCACCGCCCACGGCAACGAGTCGCTCGCCGCTGGCGCGCTCCGCCTCGGCGCCGACGACTACCTCGCCAAGGATCAGTCGCTGCTCGACACGCTGCCCGAGATCCTGGAGCGGGTCCGCCGCAGCCGGGAGCTGCGGAAGGCGCTCGCGGCCGCCGAGCGCGACCTGGTCCGGGCCGAGCGGCTGGCCGCCATCGGGGAGATGACGGTGGCGCTGCATCACGGGATCAACAATCCCTTGATGGCCGCCTCGACCGACGTCGAGCTGCTCCTGGACGGGACCTCACTCTCAGAGCAACAGCGGCGACAGGCCCTGGAAGGCATCCGAACGTCGCTGTTCCGCATCCGCGACATCGTGAAGCAGATCGGCAACATACGGGCGATCCAGAGCAAGGCGTATCTGCCCGGGATCCGCATGGTGGACCTGGACGTCGCCGGCTCGGCCTTGCCGGCGCCCCATCGCGGTATCGCCCTGGTCCAGGCGGCGGAGGAAGACATGGCCCGGATCGTGGTCCTGCTGCTCCGTCACGCCGGCTTCGCGGTCGAGCGCTGCGCCACCCCGGAGGAACTCCGCGCCGCCGCCGGCCGCCTCGGCGTGGAGCTGGTGCTGCTACTCGGCGGCACCGGCGCGGCCGGAGCCCACCCGCTCAGCGGTTTCCGCCCGCCGGCGGAGCGGACTTATCGGGTGGTGGCCCTGGTCGCGGGCGACGGCGAGGCGGCCCGGCGCGCCGGGGCGGACCGGGTCATCACGTTGCCGTTCGACCCCGGCAGCTTCACCGCCGACATCATCGCGTTGGTGAGCTGAAGGGCTAGCCGGGCGGAAGCGGCGCCGGGTGAGGGACCGGGGCCTGGAGATAGCCCATTGCCCTCAGCCGCGCCATCCGCTCCCGGATCGGCGGGTGGGTCGCCAGCGCGTCGGCGAGGAAGCCCTCGCGAGAAGACAGGAAGCCCGGCGCCGGGTCCACGATGCAGAGGTGCGCCGCGCCGCTGGTGATGGCCCGGGTGGGCGCCGAGGCCGCCTCGAGCTTCTCGAGGGCCGATGCCAGCGCCAGCGGATTGCGGGTGAACTGGGCGGCGGTGGCGTCGGCCAGGTACTCCCGCTTCCGGCTCACCGCCAGCGCCAGGATCCGCGAGACGATCGGCGCGACCGCCAGGGTGAGCAGCCAGAGTACCAGCACCACCAGCGCCAGCGGATTGCCGCCGCCCTTGCCCCGCCCGCCCCCATTCCCGCCATTGCCTCCCCGCCGCCCAGCCCGCCCAGGCTCCGCGGGCCGCGGAACATCCGGCCCGTGCCGTCCGACATCAGCGCGATCGCGCCCACCATCCCCGCCAGCAGCGTCATCAGCCGCACATCGAGATTCTGCACGTGGGCCATCTCGTGGGCCACGACGCCCTGCAGCTCGTCCCGGGACAGGGTCCGCAGAAGCCCCTGGGTGACCGCGATGCTCGCCGTCGTCGCGTCGTGCCCGGTGGCGAACGCGTTGGGATCGTCATCCGGTACCAGCCAGATCCGCGGTCGCGGCAGCCCGGCCGCGATCGCCATCTCCTCCACCACGTTCCCCAGCTGGCGCTCCTCGGGGGTCGCGGCGTCCACGATCTCGCGGGCCCCGGTGGACCAGAGCACCTGGCGTGGCCCGTAGCGCCACGAATACCAGCAGACGGCGGCGGCGGCCACGGTGGTGACCAGGCCGATGACGGGGACAACGTGGTGGTAGGAGCCGGCGGGGGCGTCGGCCGTCAGCAACGCGAAGGCGACGTCGCCACCGAACCCGACCCAGGCGAAGAAGACGATGAAGCCGATGACGAGCCAGGTGGAGCGGCGGCGGTTGGCTTCCTGCTGCGCGAAGAGATTGGCGTCCGCGCTCACGGCGCCGGTTTGGTGGACGACAGATCGACGCTGGGAACCGCGCGCTCGGTGTCGTCCGTGATCTGCCACAGCTCCGCCGGCGCGGCCTTCGCGAGGCCCGCCACCAGCATCGTGGGGAAGGTGGCCTGGCGGGTGTTGTATTGGGTGGCGGTGTCGTTGTAGAGTTGCCGGGCGAAGCCGATCTTGTTCTCGGTGCTGGTGAGCTCCTCCTGCAGCTGGGCCACGTTCCCCGTCGCCTTCAGGTCCGGATACGCCTCCGTCAGCGCGAACAGTCGGCCCAGGGCCTGGGTCAGCTCTCCCTCCGCCTTGGCGGTCTGGGCCACGCCGGTGGCGCTCACCGCCTTGTTCCGCGCCGAAATGACCGCCTCGAGCGTGGTGCGCTCGAAGTCCATCGCGCCCTTCACCGTGTTGATCAGGTTGGGAATCAGATCGTGCCGCCGCTTGAGCTGCACGTCGATCTGCTTCCAGGCGTTGGCGACCTGGTTCTTGAGCGCGATCAGCCCGTTGTACGCCCCGATGATCCAGAGCACCAGAACCGCGGCGACGACGACGAGGATGAGCAGGGCAGCCATGATGGGTCCTTGCTGGGGTTAGGGCGCCACGAGGCCCGCGAGGGCCTGGCGCAGCGCCTGGGCGATGGCGGCCACGTCGCCGTGGAGCCGGAGCACCGGGTGCTGCTCGTCGATCAGCACCTCGATCCCGGGCGTGACCGCGATCCGCCGACAGGCGGTGGCCGCGCCGGCCGCGCCTTCGACCGGTGCCAGCCAGCCCAGCAGCGCCCGCCCCACCCGGCCGCGGCCGGTGCCGGGCGCCTGCAGCAGCGCCAGCCGCTCGGGCCGGGGCAAGGCGGGACCGAGAACCCCGGCCACCCGGCGCTCGATCAAGTCGCCGGTGAGCCCGGCGAACTCGCGCGTCATCGTCTCCAGGGTGGCGCCTTCCATCTGCCGGAGCTTGATGGCGAGCACCTGGAGCAGGTGGCGGTAGGAGTAGACCGCGGCGGTGCCGCGGCCGTCGGGCGGGCTCACCAGCCCCCGCGCCACGTAGAACCGGATGGTCCGCTCGCTGGGCCGCGCCCGGGCGGCGGCGTTGACCGGCACCACGCCTGAGGCGTCGAGAATCCCCGCGGACAGCGCGGTCAGGTCCCGCAGGCCCCACGGGGCGAGCGAGCGGTACTCGCGCAGCGTGGCGAGCGGATCGGCCGCGGGTGCAACCGACAGGTCGGCCATCATCGTCATGCGGAGCCGTGCTCCGCCCGGCGGTCGCCGGAGGCCACCCGTTCGAGTGCCGCCGTCACGGTGGCGCGGAGCATGTCCAGGGTGAACGGCTTGAAGAGCAACGGACAGGCCCGCAGGTCGGCCGGCCAGTGGGTGGTCTCGGTGCTGGTGTCGCCGGTCATGAACACGATGCGGTGGGTGAGGCGGGGCCAGCGGCGGACCAGCGCCAGGTACAGCGTGTCGCCCGACATCTGGGGCAGGTGCAGATCGAGCAGGACCAGGTCGACGTCCATCCCGTCGAGGGCATCGTAGGCCACCTGCGGATCCCCCGCGCCGACCACCTCGTAACCCATCGTCCGCAGTGCCCGTTCCAGCGTACGTCGCAGCGCCGGTTCGTCATCGACGATCAACACCCGGGGCTTCACGAGGCCACGGCCCGCCGGACCGGAGTGAAGTAGCGGCTGGTGACGGTGGCCAGGGCATCCTCGGTCGAGAGCGACA
>JBBRGH010000171.1:0-6737 GCA_038240915.1 Gemmatimonadales bacterium
GTTGAAGGCGCACGCCTGGAAAGCGTGTAAACGTCAAAAGCGTTTCGCGGGTTCGAATCCCGCCCTGTCCGTGCCGCGCCCGGTGGAGCCTCCGCCGGGCGCGGTCGTTGGGGGCACCCGGCTAGGGAACCGATCGGCCGCCGGCAGCGTATGTTTCGCTGTGAGGCCGCGTCCCCGTGCAGGAGGTTCCCGATGCTGATCCGCCGTCCGCCGGACATCCCCGCCAGTGAGATCACCGACGAGGCCGTCTACGCTACCAGGCGCGAGTTCCTCGCGGCCGCTGGCTTTGGGCTGGTGGCGGTGGGCGCGTCGGGGTCGCTGGCGGCCACCGCCCGGGCGCTCGCCGCCGGGCGTCGCGATGACGACAAGCTCACCCCGTGGGAAGACGTGACCGGCTACAACAACTTCTACGAGTTCGGCACCGACAAGGACGACCCGGCCCGCAACGCCGCGTCGTTCCGGACCCGGTCATGGAAAGTTGAGGTCGGCGGAGAGGTAGCCAAGCCCGCCAAGTACGACCTCGACGATCTGCTCGCCGGGCTGCCGTCGGAGGAACGGGTCTACCGCCACCGCTGCGTGGAGGCCTGGTCCATGGTGGTGCCGTGGACAGGCGTGCCGCTGGGCAAGCTGATCGACCGGCTGGAGCCAACCAGCCGGGCCCGATTCGTCGAGTTTACCACCCTGCTGGACCCGCACCGGATGCCCGGCCAGCAGCGCGCGGTCCTCGACTGGCCCTACACCGAGGCGCTCCGGCTGGACGAGGCGCGCCACCCGCTCGCGCTGCTGGTGACGGGTCTCTACGGCAAGCCGCTCCCCAACCAGAACGGCGCGCCGCTCCGGCTGGTGGTGCCGTGGAAGTACGGCTTCAAGGGCGGCAAATCGCTGGTCCGGATCCGGTTCGTCGAGAAGCAGCCGCGGACCACCTGGAACATCTCGGCCCCCAGCGAGTACGGCTTCTACGCCAACGTAAACCCCGAGGTCGACCATCCCCGGTGGAGCCAGGCGCGCGAGCGCCGGGTGGGCGAGTTCTTCAAGCGGAAGACGCTCCCGTTCAACGGCTACGCCGCCCAGGTGGCGTCGCTCTACGCCGGGCTCGACCTGCGGAAGAACTTCTGACCGGGGCGTGACCCGCGCCGCCGTGGTGACCCGGGTAGTGAAGCCGCTGCTGTACCTGGCGGCGGTGCTACCGGCTGCCTGGATCGGGTTCGCGCTCGCCACCGACCGGGTGGACGGCGACCAGGTCAAGTTCATCCAGCACGGCACGGGCCTCACCGTGCTGACGACCCTCTTTCTCACCCTTTCCATCACGCCGCTCCGGCGCTTCACCGGCTGGAACGAGATCATCCGGGTGCGCCGCTTGGTCGGGCTGACGGCGTTCTGGTACGCGCTGTTGCACTTCCTCACCTACGTGGTGTTCGACCAGTCGCTCTCGCCGGCTGACATCGCCGAGGACGTGGCCAAGCACCCGTGGGTGCTGGTCGGCTTCGCGTCCTTCCTGATGCTGATTCCGTTAGCGGTGACCTCCACCAACGGCTGGATCCGGCGGCTGGGCGGCCGGGGCTGGCGGCGGCTCCACGCGCTGATCTATCCGGCCGCAGTGGGCGGCGTGCTCCACTTCCTCTGGCTGGTCAAGAAGGACGTCCGGACGCCGCTCTATTTCGCGGCCGTGCTGGCGGCGCTGTTCGCGGTCCGGCTCTGGGTGACCCGGGCGCCGCGCGGCGCCCGCCGACCGCGTTCGGAGGTCCGCAGGGACGGCGACGGCCCCTCGCTCCGCCCCGCCGGAGAAGAGGCGGGCTGACGCGCCACCCGCGCCGCCGGGGAACGAGTTGCGCCACCGGAGGCCAGGGACTAGCTTCCCGCCCCGATGCCCTCCCGGATTCCCCTCCTCGACGACCGCGCGCTCGGCCGCACCCTGGCGCGCATGGCCACCGAAATCGTCGAGCGGGCCGGCGGGACCGACAGCCTGGTCCTGGTCGGCATCCAGCGCCGGGGCGTGGAGCTGGCCGACCGCCTCAAGCGCCACATCGATCAGTCCGAAGGCTCCGCCGTTCCCGCCGGCAAGCTCGACATCACCCTCTATCGCGACGACCTCCAGACGGTGGGCCCCCGACCCGTTGTCGGCGAGACCCGGCTGCCCGACCTCAACGGACGGACGGTGGTGATCGTGGACGACGTCCTCTACACCGGCCGCACCGTGCGGGCGGCGCTGGACGAGTGCGCCGACTTCGGCCGGCCGCGGCGAATCCTGCTCTGCGTGCTGGTGGACCGGGGCGGTCGCGAGCTGCCGATCCAGGCCGACATCGTGGGGACCGTGGCCAACACCGGCCCCCAGGACCGGGTGGACGTGTTCGTCGCCGAGCTCGACGGCCGCGACGCGGTCGAGCTGGTGCGGGGCTAGCGATGAGCCCGCTGAGCCTGGGCAAGGACCTGGTCGGCCTCGAGCCGCTGAGCGCGGACCAGATCCGGCTCATTCTCGATACGGCCGAGCCGTTCAAGGAAGTGAGCGAGCGGCCGATCAAGAAGGTCCCGGCGCTCCGCGGCAAGACCATCGTCAACCTCTTCTTCGAAGCCTCCACCCGGACCCGGATCTCGTTCGAGTTCGCCGAAAAGCGGCTGAGCGCGGACACGGTGAACGTGGCCACGGCCGGCTCGTCGGTGTCGAAGGGTGAGACCCTGGTGGACACGGCGCGGAATCTCGAGGCCATGCGGATCGACATGGTGGTGATCCGCCACGGCGCCTCGGGCGCGGCCCAGTTCCTGGGCCAGCGGATCCGCTCCAACGTGATCAACGCCGGCGACGGCAAGCACGAGCATCCGACCCAGGGCCTGCTCGACATCCTGACCCTGCGCGACCGGTTCAAGCGGATCGCCGGCCTCAAGGTCGCGATCTGCGGCGACATCCTGCACAGCCGGGTAGCGCGGAGCAACATCTGGGGCCTGCTCAAGCTGGGCGCCGAGGTGGGCGTGTGCGGCCCGGCGACGCTGCTGCCGCGGAACGTCCACGAGCTGGGCGTCACCATCCTGCCGCGGATCGAGGATGCGATCCAATGGGCGGACGCGCTGAACATCCTCCGGCTCCAGCTCGAGCGGATGCAGTCCGGCTTCCTGCCGTCGCTCCGGGAATACAACCGCGTCTTCGGCGTGACCAGTGAGCGGCTGGCGCGGGCGCCCAAGGACCTGCTCATCCTGCACCCGGGGCCGATGAACCGCGGCGTCGAAATCGACAGCGACGTGGCCGACGGCCCCCACAGCGTGATCCTGCCGCAGGTGACCAACGGCGTCGCCGTCCGGATGGCCGTGCTCTATCTGCTGGCCGGCGGGTCGCCTGACTGGGCGCATCCGGGCGGCTCGGGAGAATGACGATGCGTCCGATTCTCATCCGGGGCGGGCGGGTCCTCGATCCGGGGCACGGCATCGACCAGGTGACGGACCTGCTGCTGCAGGACGGCAAGGTCGAAGCGCAGGGGCAGAATCTCGGTCGCCCCGACGGCGCCGAGCTGATCGAGGCCGCGGGCAAGGTGGTGGCGCCGGGCCTGATCGATCTCCACGTCCATCTGCGGGAGCCGGGGCAGGAGGATCTGGAAACCGTCGCGAGCGGCGCCATGGCGGCGGCGGCCGGCGGGTTCAGCGCGGTCTGCGCCATGCCCAACACCGATCCGGTGACCGACAACCAGGCGGCGGTCGGCTTCATCGTGAGCCAGGCCCAGCGGGCGGGGAAGGCGCGAGTCTATCCGATCGGCGCCATCTCGCTGGCGCAGAAGGGCCAGCAGCTGGCCGAGTTCGGCGAGCTGGTCGGGGCCGGCGCGGTGGCGGTGAGCGACGACGGGAAGCCGGTGGTGTCGAGCCACCTGATGCGGACGGCGCTCGAGTACGCCCGCACCTTCGGCATTCCGGTCGCCGACCACTGCGAGGATCCAACGCTCGCGGCCGGCGGCGCCATGCACGAAGGGCTGGTCTCGACCCGGCTCGGCCTCAAGGGTGTGCCGGCAGCGGCGGAAGAGATCATGGTGGCGCGGGACATCCTGCTGGCCGAACTGACCGGCGGCCACGTGCACCTGTGCCACATGTCCACCCGGGGCTCGGTGGATCTGATCCGGCATGCCAAGGAGAAGGGGCTCCGGGTGACCGCGGAGGCGTGCCCGCACCACTTCACGCTGACCCACGAGGCGTGCGAGGGCTACAACACCAACGCGAAGATGAATCCGCCGCTGCGGGAGCCGGAGGACCGCGAGGCCATCCGCCAGGCGCTCAGGGACGGGACGATCGACGTGATCTGCACCGATCACGCGCCCCATCACTACGACGCCAAGGAACGCGAGTTCGACGACGCGCCCAACGGCATCATCGGGCTGGAGACGGCGCTCGGGCTCGCGATCACCGAGCTGGTGGACGGGGGGCTGCTCGACCTGGCGACGCTGGTGACCCGGATGAGCACCATGCCGGCCAAGATTTTCAAACTCCCCGGCGGCTCGCTGGCACGCGGGGCGGCGGCGGACGTGGTGCTGATCGACCCGGCCGTCGAGTGGACGGTCGAGCCCGACCGCTTCTACTCCAAGAGCCGGAACACGCCGTTCGCGGGCCGGCGGCTCAGGGGCCGGGCGGACGTCACCATCGTGCGCGGGCAGGTGGTGTACCGGCGGGGCTGAGCCGATCCGGATCCACGACCTGGTCGAGGTCGGCCTCGACGGCACCCACCTGACCGGCTCCCGGCTGGCCTCGACCGAATTAGATTTGCAGTCCTGGCCGCCCGAAGCCTCGGCCGGATGATCAGGCTCACTCCGGATCAGATGCATGACCTCGAGCGGCTGAGAGGACTCTCCCGTCATGGCGAAACCGACCTCGGATACCGATACCACCATCGAAAGCCTCCTGCAGCAGCGGGCCCAGTACGAGCAGTGGCTCGCGCGGCTCGACTCCGCCGGCGACAAGGCCCCGCCCGCCGTCCGGGCCCGGGTCCGCACCGACTACGAGGCGCGGCTCCGGGGCGTGATCGACCAGCTCCGCGGGTTCTCGGCCACGATCGCCGGTGAGCTCGATCGCCACAAGGGCACCCAGAGCGGGCTCGATGGCGAGCGCCGCGAGGCCGAAGAGGCGCTGGCCGAGGCCGAGGTGCGGCACGCGGTGGGAGAGTACGCCGAGGAGGAGTGGCAGCGGATCAACGAGGAGAGCGGCGCGCTGCTGGGCCGGCTCCGGGGCGAGCTACGCAATGTGGGCGACGAGATCGCCCGGCTGGCCGAGGTGCAGTCGCTGATCGGCGGTCCGCCCAAGCGGGTCGAGGCGCCGCGGGCGCCGCCGCCGGTGGCCGTCGCCCCTGAACCGGAGCCGGAGCCCGAGCCGGTGGCGCCGCCGCCGCCGCCCGCCGCTCCGGTCGCCGCGGCGCGCCCGGCCCCTAAGCCGCCGGCTCGCGAGCCCGAGATCAGCCACGGCCCACCGCCGGCCGACGAAATGGCATTCCTCAAGTCGGTCGCGCCTGAAGAGGAGCGGAAGCCGGCGCCGGCTCCCTCGCCACCATCGGGACGGCGCGGCAGCAACCCCGGCCCCTCGGGTTCGCGCGCGGCCGAGGGCGCTGGAACCGCGAGCCAGACGGCAGCCGCGCCCGGCAAACCCGGGGCGGGCGGTGGGGCGAAGACGCTCAAGTGCGGCGAATGCGGGACCCTCAACCGACCGACGGAATGGTACTGCGAGCGCTGTGGGGCGGAGCTGGCCGGCATCTGATGCTAGGGACGTAAGCCGCATGCCGTTGGCGGCTTAACGCCTGGCGTTGAAGTAGTGTCTCAAGTCTATGCCATGTGGGTCGAGGCCGCAAGCGAAAGGGCCCCGCCGTTCGGCGGGGCCCTCATCGTTCCTGACGGCGAGACCGGCTACTTCTTGGTGCCGGTCTTGACCAGCTTGGCGAGTCGGCTCTTCTGGCGGGCCGCGGCGTTGGGATGGATCAGCCGCTTCCGGCCGGCGCGATCGATCAACTTGGCGGCCTCGTCGTAGGCGGATTGGGCCACATCGCCCGCGGCCGAGCGCACCTTCTTGATGGCCGAGCGGAGCTGGCTCCGCTGGGTGCGGTTGAGCGTCGTGTGGGTCTTGGCCTGACGCATACGCTTCTTGGCGGACTTGATTCGCGGCACGACAACCTCGGCTGAAGACCTGGACACGACCGGCCGCCGGCCTAGCCGGCGAATGAGCGGGGGAACATAGGCAGGAACCGCTGCAAGGTCAAGCGGCGCGGCGCTTTGACTTGCATCCGGCGCCCGTGTAACTTCCGCGACCCCGACCGACAGGACTGCCCCCTGGACGCACAGATCAGCAATTTCATTCTCGCCTTCCCGATGCTGGTCTTCGCGATGGTGGCGCACGAGTACGCCCATGCCGTCACCGCCCTGGGGCAGGGCGACGACACCGCCTACACCCTCGGGCGGGTCACGCTGAACCCGGTCCCGCACATCGATCCCTGGATGAGCCTGCTGCTGCCGGCGCTGCTATGGTTCGGCTCGGGCGGGCGGTTCACCTTCGGCGGCGCCAAGCCGGTGCCGGTCAACTCGCGCAAGTTCCGCAATTTCGTGCGGGGCGACCTCATCGTCTCCGCCGCGGGGGTGACCACCAACCTGTTCCTCGCCGTCCTGTTCGCGCTGCTGTTCGTTCTGCTGGGGCTCGTCGCTCGGAGCGCGCCGGGGGCCGCCGCGGCCTTCGACACCGGGCAGCGGATGATGGTCTACGGCATCTGGCTCAACCTGGTGCTGTGCTTC
>JBBRGH010000172.1:0-6684 GCA_038240915.1 Gemmatimonadales bacterium
GGTCCGCAGGCTCCAGACGGCGCCCGGCGCCGGCAGGCCGCCGGCCAGCTCGAAGATGGTCACGTTGCCCGCGAGATAGAGCGCAAACCCCGCCCCGGCGCGCGCTCCGGCCGTCCTGGCGTTGGCCGCCGCTTGATCCCAGATCGCGATGGATCCCGGTGTCGCCGTCCGACTCAGGCGGTAGGGGGCGGCCGTACAGGGATAACCCGCCTGAACCGCCGCCGTGGACCGCAGCGGCTCGACGCAGGTGAAGTCCATCGTGCTGAGCACGCTCGCTCGCCCGTCGAACGAGCCCGCGCCGGCCGTCGCCGTCTGGTTGAGGACGCCCCAGGAGCCGGCAAGCCTGAGGCTGTCGAAGGGCACCGGCACGTTGTACGTGGCGTCGACCACCGAGTCGATCGTGCCGCCCTGACCCCAATAGAGGTTGAAGTCGGCGGCCCGCTGGGCCGCGCCGAGCACACCTTCGATGACCCCGTAGCCGGCCTCGGCGGTCTCGTACGAGTGCGGCATCTGGATCGTGGTTACCCCGGTGAGCTCACCGGCGTTGTTGAGGTCGGGCATCGGCCCGGGTGAGGCGGAGTTGGCGGGGTGCCCGGCCTGCGGGTTCGCCCTGGTCTCGTTCCGCCGCGGAGACGGGCCGTCGAACCAGCGTGGTCCGTTGTACTCGCAGCCGGTGGTACCGGCGGCCGCGAACCCGGCGGCGGCGGCGGCGCAGCCGTGACCCCATGCGCCGGTGTAGTCGTTGCCCGGGAGCGTGAGGTCCAGCCGTCCCCGCAACCTGAAGCGGCCGTCACCGCCAAAGCGCTGGGCCAACCCCGGATCCACCCGGGCGGCATCGAAGTAGATGAGATCGCCGCGCGTCGCCGAGCTCGAGTCCTGGGTGATCGGCAGCTCGATGCGAACAGCGGAGTCGCCCGCCGCCGCGGTCATGAACCAGGTGGCCGGCGCGGCCGGCCGGCTGGCTCCATCTCCGTAGGCGGAGCCGAGCCGAATGCTGTCCAGGGTGAGCGAGACCGAGCCCGAGCCGGTGAGCACCGCCGGGACCACGTCCGCCAGTCCGAGCGTGAAGCCGTTGGCGGGCGGAAACGGCCCGCTGAATCGGCCGGTTCCGGGATCGAGGGCCGGCACCGCGGCCGCGGTATCGAGCGGCGTACCTCGCCCCGCCATGCTAAGCTTGACGACGGAGACATTCCTGAAATTCGAGGCCGGGGCGACTGGAGTGATGGGCTTCGTTGTCCTGGGGGACTCGAGGCTCGACGGCACGGACGAGAACGAGTTCAGGTCGAATGCCGTGACCGAGTAGAAGTATCTGAGGTCGTTCCTGACGCCGTGGTCGACGAACGTGAACGGCACGCCGGTGTCTCGCAGGCGGCACTGCTCGGCGGTGCCGGATTGAAGGCAGCCCGACTCGGCGCCCGTGACGGCCGTGTCGGCCCGGAGAACGAGCGCTTGCCCCGTGGGCAGCGCGGTGCGCTCGCCCGGCTTCACCTGAACGATATCGCCGACCAGCGGGACGTCGATGAACACCGCAGGCGCCTGGCCGGGCACCAGCGAGTCGAACGCGACCGGGCACCCGAACGTCGTGTCTCCGGCCACGACCGCGCCCTTGTCGATGCCCAGCTCGGGCGCACAGTCCGGCACCGGGTTCACTCGGCCGGTGAAATCGCGGATGACCGTGCCCTGGTAGTCGAACTGGGCCACGAGATGGAGCTCGTTGGGGCTGTCCACCCGCCCGCGGTACACCCGATAGCCCTCCACGTCGAACTGGCGGTAGTTGGGGTCGTATTGGGGGTTGGGCATCGGAAGCCCGCCCCCCGCCGGCGTGACGGTGGGGGCGCTGGCCCGGGCGAAAAAGGGATCGCCAGTGGTTTCGGTGGCCGAGGGGCGCCAGAGCACGGTCACCTGGCGGTCACCGGGGATGAGGAAGAACTCCGGCGGCGCCGGGCCGAACGCACCCAGAAACTTGGCGTCGAATACCGCCTGCGCCACCAGCGCCTTCCCCAGGAGGGATCCCGGAACCGTCTTGAACTCCTGCTGCTCCACGCGGCCATCGCCGTTCATGTCGTTGAACCCCTGATAGCCGGCGAGCGAATCGATCGCGTTGACCCCAGCGGCCATGCGGGCCGCGTCGCCGAGCAGGGTCGGATCGCCGGGCTTCACGTCGCACCCGGCCGCGCAGTTCACCGCCGCGACCGGGGCCGCGAAGATGTAGGCCACGGCCACCGACTGAAAGCTGCCGGGCCGGAGGGTGAAGGGGCCGGACGACTGAAAAAACCGGGTGTCGCTCGCAGCGGCGTTGTTGGTGAAGCAGATGCGGGTGACCCGGGGGTCTCCGGTGTTGCAGAGTCCGTCACCCTGCGAGGGATCCAGGTTGGCCGAGAGGTAGCGATAGAGCTGGGTCGTGTTCCGCGGGTCGACGAATCCCGTGACACCGAGATCTCCTCGGACAAAGCTGCCGAACAGCGTCAGTCCGACGGGCTGGCCCAGGGAGTCGCGCGGGCTGCTGAGGTATTTCACACCCACCAAACCGACCCCCGGGAAGAACGGCGGGGAGAAGATCGCGGGGTCGAAGGTCCAATCCTCAAGCTGCGCGAAGTCGCGCTGGTAGCTATACCCGAGCGAGAAGGGGACGTTTACCGAAGAGTAGTCTTCGTTCGCATGCCCCACATCCATGTCCGCGGCTAGGGCGAGGAAGATGTCGGTGATCGGGTACCCGCTCGCCGGCAGCGTGATCCCGAAGGCGGCGTTGTTCGCGACCTGAAAGTCCCGCGCCTTCTGCAGCAGGATCTCGCGCATGGCCGGGCGGACGCCCGCGTAGTCCGCCGGACGGGTGGAGGTGATGTTGTAGATCGTGAAGATGAAGTAGAGGATGTCCTCGTTCCCGGCCGGGGCGTTCGAGGCCAGCCCGCGCTGCTCCAGCAGCACGCCGAGCGGATGGGGCCGGGCGGTGTTGAGCGATGGATTCCCGTCCCAGGTGAGCCACCAGACGTCGCCCTGCGAGGCGCTGGGGGTGCCCCGGAGGACGGGGTCGAAGAGCTCCTCGGTCGCATCCCCCGACGGAACGAGCGCCGCGGCGGGCCAGTTGGCCAGGTCAGAGGGGGTGCTCGCATTGTAGACCGGCTGGACCTGCTCGCCGTTTCCGGCCCCCGCGGCGTTGTAGAAGAAGGCGCCCGTCGTGTCGCCCGCCCAGGGGTTCTCCGCCTTGCTGCCGCCGACGATCCCGGCCACCTGGAAGCCGGAGTTGAAGATGTACTGATCCGGGCTCCCCCTGGGCCAGAAGCCGCCGCCCACGCTGAAGCTGCCGGACGAATCGGCGCAGATGCTGCCGTCCGCGAGCAGGCCGCAGTAGGCCCGGTTGACGGCGAGCGCGTCCCGGCTCCGGGCGAAGAGCCGGAACCCGGCCGGCCGGCGGCCCGGGCGGGGCCGGTCGCTGGTGGCCGCTGACTCCGGAGCGAGCGCGGCGAGAACCAAGGCCAGGAGCATCACGCGAGCCGCCCCGCGCATCAGAACGTCACCTCGAGGCCCAGCCGCAGCCGGCGGGGGCCGCCGGTGAAGTTGTCGAGTCCGCGCTGGACGAGGTACAAGGCGTCGGAGGCGCGGCGTTGCTCGCTCAGGGTAAAGACGTGGTCCCCGTCGCCATAACGCTCCTCGGCCCGGATCAGGTAGACGCAATTGGGGGCCGCGGGCCGCAAGTCGGCTCTCACCCATACGTCGCACCCCGAGGCGAGCCTCCCCTGAAACGTCAGGTCCACGGCGCCATCCCGCTGGTACGCTCCCGACGCGCGCGCCTCGGAGGCAAAGAGGGAGCTGTCGCTGGTCCACCGGCGGGCGTGCTCGGTGGGGCTGACGGCGGTGCCGGTGGCGGAGAAGACCCGGACGAGGCTGGTGAAGTTGAACAGGTTCCGTGCGTCGAGATAGGCGGTGAGCGCCAGGCGGCCGAGCCCGAAGCCCTTGGTCACCCGGAGGTCGAACTGCTTGAATGGGGGCAGCCGGGCGCTGTTTCCCGCCCCTCGGAACTCGGCGCATCCCCCCTCGTCGGAGAGCGCGCTCGCGTTGCCTTCCGTCGCCCGGCAGGGTGTGTAGGCGGTCCCGCTCCCGTAGCGAAAGGTGGCGTAAAGCCCCGCGTCCCGCAGTACCGACCCGACCAGGCTCCCCTTCCGCCAGTCCCTCGGAATCGCGAAGGCGACCGCGCCGGTAAGATCGTGCGGCCGGCTCAGCGTCGTGGGGAGGATCGCCTGGGGTGGTGGCCCGATGACGCCGCCGATGGCATTCACGATGGCGACCGCCTTCTCCTGATTCGCCAGCGGGTCGGAGCCCGTGCTCCTCGCGTGCTGGTAAGCGTAGCCGATGGTTCCGTTGAACAGGTTGCCGAACCGAACGTCGAAGCGCACATCCACGCCCCGGACGTTCCCGAAGTCGGCGTTCGTCACCCGGACCAGGGTGGTCCGTCGCTGCCCCACCGGATCGTTGACCTGAAAGGTCCGTGCCGATGCCACGGCGACGTTGTCCCGGTCGTATGCTGCCACATCGAGCACCAGGTCGTCGCTGAACGCGTGCCGGACGCCGAACTCGAACGCGATCGTCTGGCCGAAGTCAAGGTCGGCCCCCAAACCGCCGACGTTCACGCCGTGGAGCACCAGCGCGAAATCGGGGTCCTCCACCTGGTGGGCGTAGGACAGCCGAAAGTTGGTCCGGTCGGTCACCGGAAAGGCCACCTGGAGATGCGGGCTCAGGTAGCTGTGGCTTCGGTCCGGCCGCGAGATGACCAGGGGTCGGTCCTCGAAGGTGCCGGTAGCTTCGTAGATCGCCGCCCCGGGGAGGTTGACGTACTCACCGAATCTCGGGCTGCCGGCCACCGTGTCCAGGAGAAACGGCCGGCGCGCGCGCGACGCGTAGCTGTCGTACCGGAGCCCGCCGGTGAGCACGAGGTCGCCGAAATCCAGCCGGTCCTCGGCGTAGGCGTTCCACCGCTCCGGCCGCTGCAGGTAGGCGTCGCCGAGCTGGGCGAGCTCGGACTCGTAGAGGCCGATCGAGTAGCGGGTCGCTTCCGCGCCGACCTTCAACCGGCTGTACCTGTTCGCCTGCCAATCCAGGTTCGCCTTGCCGATGTACCTGCTCTCGCGGAAGAGAACCAGCAGCCCGGCGGGCCCGCCGCTCTCGGTCCAGCCTGTCAGGCCGTAGGCGTCGTTCCGGTACTGGTTGACCGGGTCGTACTGGCCTCGGTTCTCGGGATCGAACGGCGTGCGCCGGGTTCCAGGACGGTTGAGCCGCACGTTCTCCACCAGCTCCCGAGTCAGCGGAAAATTGTCGAAGTCGAAGAGGAAGCCGAGCGGCCCGATCATGAAGCCGCCGAATGGATCGCGCGTCGCCAGCTCGGTCTTCCCGGTCAGCGGGCTGGCGATCGAGTGGTCCAGCTGATACGAGAGAAAGAGCTCGAGCGCCAGGGCACGCTCCGCCGAGCGCGCGAGGCTCTGAGTCCAACTGAGGGTCAGGATCTGGCTCCAGTTGCGGTATCCGAACTGCGACGCGCTATTGTACAGGCCGGAATAGTCGAAGCTCCGCCCCTGGTTCTGGCTGCGCAGGTAGCTCAAGCCCAGCCGTGAGCCGGCCCCGAAGGTGTAGGCGAGCCTGCCCCCGAGCTCGTAGACGGACGAGGCGCTGACGGGGACTCGGATCCCCTGGCACGGCAGGCCGTAATTGGTCCGGATCCCCGGATTGGCGCTGTGGCTGAACTCGCCGCAACGGCCCCGGGAAACGGCGAACCGATAGACCGGTACATCGATGGTGTCGGACGTCGCGGTCGTGTCGCTCGGCACCGAGACGGTCGTGTCTACTCCCGCCGGGACGAAGATCGGCGCCTTCTCGCTGTCGCGACCGGAGGCGGTGGACCGCTGGCCCTCGAGCACGCCGGACAGGAACCAGGTGAGGCCGCGGGTGAGGGGGCCGCCGAAATTGGCCTCGAGGCGGTTGAAGCCGAGGCTGTGGCTGGCGCCGAACGGCTCGTCGGTCTGATAGGCGAAGGCGCCGCTGAAACTGCGGCCGCCGGTGCGCGTAACCAGGGAAACCACGCCGGACTGGGCGTTGCCGTACTCGGCCGAGGAGGCGCCGGTCGTGATCGAGCCCTCCTCGACCGCATTGGTCCCGACGCTGATCTGGGTGCCGGGGGTCGTGAGGCCCAGACCCCGGTAGCCGGGCGTCACCGGCACCCCGTCGACATAGGTCACCGCCTCGTCGGGGCGCCCGCCGCGGATCGAGAGTGCCAGGGGACCGGTCTGGCCGCTCGCCACCACCCCGGGCTGCAGGGCCAGGAGATCGTTCACGCGATCCACCGGGAGGCGTTCGAGGACGTCGCCCTGGATCCGTTGCTTGGTGGTGGCCTCGTCGCGCGGGACCAACAGGTTCTCCGCACCCACGACCTCGATTTCCCGCAGCGTCAGCGGGGCGAGTTCGAGGGAAAAGTCCTGGGTGGCGGCCTGACCGGCGAACACCCGAAGGTCGCGCACCTCGATCGGGCGGTACCCCACGTATGCAGCCCGGAGGTCGTACCGGCCGGCGGGGACGTTGTTGATGAAGTAGTGGCCGTGGGAATCGGTCCGCACGCCGAAGGTGGTCCCCACGATGTGGACCTGGGCCTCGGGGAGTGGAGTCCCGGCCGGGTCGTGGACCTGACCTTCGATCCGCCCT
>JBBRGH010000173.1:0-6656 GCA_038240915.1 Gemmatimonadales bacterium
GCCGAGGTGGCCCGCTCGGCGCGGCTGGCGGCGGCGGACCGGGAGCGGCTCCGCTCGCTGGTCCAGCAGCTCTACGGCCATGTCTTCGGCGGCCGGCCGTGCGCTCCCGACGACTACCGGCGCTGGCGGGCATCCGGCGCCGCTCCCTGGCATGCAGCCGCGCACTGAACTGGCGCTCGGCACGGCGCTGCTGCTCGTGCTGGCGGTCGTCGCGGGACTGATCGGGCTCAGCCGCGAGCGCCAGACCGACACCGATGGCCGGCGGTCCACCTTCCTGGCCGGCCCGGCCGGCGCCCGCGGATTGGCCGAGGCGCTGACCCGCCTCGGCGTCCGGGTGGAGCCCTGGCGCCGTCCGGTCGCGACGCTCGACTCGGGGCCCGCGCCTCGCACCCTCATCGCCTTCGTGGGACCTTCCCGCTTCCTCGACTCGCACGAAGGCCGGGACCTGTCGCAGGGCCGGCGGGACCTGCTGCTGGCCGGCGTGGGCGCGGCCACGGCCATCCGGTGCCTCGGATGGGAGGTGCGGCCCAGGCGGCGCGACTCGCTGGCGGTCGCGGCCCTTGGCCCCATGGAGAGCCGGGGCTTTCCGCCCGTGTCCGTCGTGCTCCGGGAACGGACCTTGGCCACCGCGGTGGACTCGTCGGACAGGGCGGACGGTGCGCCGGTGAGCTGCACCCGCCCCGTCGCCCGGACCGTCGATACGCTGCTCCGCACCAGCGGCGGACAGATCGTGGCGCTGCGCGCGGGGCTCAGCGACGGACGGACGGTGACGCTGGTGGCGGACGATGGCCTGTTCACCAATCGGGCGCTGCGCGAGACCGCGGCGGGCCCGTTCGCGCTCGGTCTGGTGGTCCCGCGGTACGACCGGGTCGTGGTCGACGAATACCATCACGGCTTCGACGCCTCGCGCTCGTTGAGCGGCGCCACGCTCGACTGGACGCTTCGCTCGCCCTGGGGCTGGGGGATTCTGCAGCTGGCGGTGGTCGGGGTGGTGGCGCTGCTGGCAGCGGGCGTCCGGTTCGGGCCGGTCCGTGCGGGACTCCAGCGCCGCCGCCGGTCGCCGCTCGAGCACGTGCGGGCGCTCGCCACCGCGCTCGCGGCGGCTCGGGGGCACGACGTGGCCGTGGGCCTCATCGTGCAGGGTCTCCGGCGCCGGCTGTCGCGGGCCGGCCATGCGTCCTCCGGCCCCACCCGCGCCTGGCTGGAGGGGCTGGCCGCGTCGGTGCGCACCCCGCGCGGCCAGGCCGCGCTCGAGGTCCTCGGCACCATCACCCGACGGCCCGCCAGCGCGGAGGACGTGCTCTCCGCGACCGCCGCCGTCGACACGCTCTGGGAGGAGCTGACCCCGACATGACCGTGGAACCGACCCCGCTCACCGCTGAGGAAGCCGCCGCGCATGCCGCCGCGGGACAACGACTGGTCGCGGCGCTCGAGGGCGTAGTGCTGGGGCAGCCGGCCGCGATCCGGGAGACGGTCGCCGCGCTGATCGCTCGCGGGCACGTGCTGCTCGAAGGGGTGCCGGGGACGGCGAAGACCCTCCTCGTTCGCGCGCTCGGCCTGGCGCTGGGGCTGGAATTCCGCCGGATCCAGTTCACTCCGGACCTGATGCCGTCCGACATCACCGGCGTGAGCCTGCTGACGACCCCCGGGACGTTCAGCTTCCGCCCCGGCCCGATCTTCGGCGACCTGGTGCTGGGCGACGAAATCAACCGCGCTCCGGCCAAGACCCAGGCGGCGCTGCTGGAGGCGATGCAGGAGCGGCGGGTGACGGTGGACGGCACCTCGCACGCACTGCCGGAGAGCTTCACGGTGTTCGCCACCCAGAACCCGATCGAGTTCGAAGGCACCTATCCGCTGCCCGAGGCCGAGCTCGACCGCTTCCTGGTGAAGGTCCTGATCGGGTATCCGGAAGCGCAGGTGGAGCAGGGGATTCTCCAGCGGGTGCTGGGCGGGTTCGAGGCGGACCAGCCGCCGAGCTACGGGATCGAGCGCGTGGCGGACGGGGCCGCGCTGGCGCGCCTGCGCGAGGCGGTGCGCCGGGTCCGGGTCGAGCCCAGCCTGGTGGCGTACATCACCTCCATCGTCCGGGCCACCCGGACGGCACCGGTGCTCACGCTCGGCGCGTCGCCGCGGGGCAGCGTGGCCCTGCTCAAGATGGCGCAGGCCACGGCACTGCTCGCCGGCCGGGCGTACGTGGTGCCGGACGATGTGAAGGAGCTGGCCACGGCAGTGCTCCGTCACCGGATCGCGGTGGCGCCGGAGCTGGAGCTGGAAGGAGTGTCGGCGGATACCGCCCTCCGAGGCATCATCGAGAAAATCGAGGCGCCCCGGTGATCGTGGTGCCGTCCCGCACCTGGCTGGTCGGCGCGGGAGCGCTGGCCGTGGCGGCTCCCCTGGCGCTGATGTGGCCCGCGGCGGCCGGCCTGCTGCCGGCGCTGGACCTGATCTGGATTGCGGCGATGGCGGTGGACGCGCTCCGCGCCCCGGCGGCGCGGACGCTCACGATCACCCGGGAGGCGCCGCTCGCCTTCGCGGTCGGTCGGGCCGCGGTGGTGCGGTATCGGTGGCGGCACCGCGAGCGCGGGCCGGTCTCGCTCGAGGTCCGCGAGCGGCTGCCCGAGCCGCTGGGCGGCGCCGAGTCGCCGACTCGTCGCCTGCGGGTGCCCCCGGGGCAGGGGCTCGACGAGGCGCTCGAGCTGGTGCCGGTCCGGCGGGGACCGGGTGCCGGCGGCCCGATCGCGCTTCGGGCGCTCGGGCCGCTCGGGCTGGCCTGGCGCCAGGAGACCGTCAACCTGCCCTGGTCGGCCACGGTCTACCCGAGCGTGACCGACGCCGCGCTCCGGGCGCTGCCGCTGCAGGTGCTCCGCCGGCGGGAGGCCGGCCTCCGCGCGCTCCGCCGACCGGGGGAGGGACGGCTGTTCGAAGGTCTGCGCGACTGGGTCCCGGGCGACGAGACCCGGATCATCGACTGGAAGGCCACGGCGCGCCGGGGCAAGCCGATCGCCCGGCAGTACGAGGACGAGCGGCGGCAACAGGTGCTGCTGGTGATCGACGCCGGCCGCCTGCTCACGGCCGAGGTGGAGGGCGTGCCCCGGCTGGAAGCGGTGATCTCCGCGGCGCTGCAACTGGCTCGCGCGGCGGTCGAGCACGACGACAATGTGGGGCTGATGGTCTTCGCCGACACGGTGCAGCGGTACGTCGCTCCGGCCCGGGGCCGCCGGGCCCTCCGCGCCGTGCTGGAGGGCCTGGCACAGGCGCAGGGACGTCTGGCCGAGTCCGACTATCCCGCCGCCTTCCGCCACCTGGCGGCGCACAACCGGAAGCGGGCCCTGACGGTGCTCTTCACCGATGTGATCGACCGGACTGCCAGCGAGGCGCTGGTGGCCCACGCGGCGACGCTCCGCCCGCGCCACCTGCCGCTGGCGGTGACGCTGCGCGACCCGGCCCTCGAGGCGCTGGCGACGGCCCGCCCCGCCGGCCAGAGCGCGGCCTTCGAGCGGGCGGCCGCGGAGGAGCTGCTCGGCGCCCGTGACGCGGCGCTGGCCGAGATGCGCGGCCGCGGGGTCATGGTGCTCGACGTGCTGCCCAGCGGCGCCGGGGAAGCGGTCGTGGCCGGCTATCACCAGCTCAAGCGGCGAGGGCTGCTTTGAGCAGGGACGGGTGAGTCAGGGCACAGCGCGCGCGCTGCCCCGGTGGTAGATCGGAGGATGAGCATCGGGGACACGTTCACGCGGGTCGCCAGGGCGACGGCACGGGGCGCGGGTCGCCCCGCCACCTTCGGGGTGGCGCTCCTGGTCATCCTCACCTGGGCCGTGACGGGCCCGATCTTCAAGTTCAGCGACACCTGGCAGCTCATCATCAACACCGGCACGACCATCGTCACCTTCCTAATGGTCTTCCTGATCCAGAACACCCAGAATCGCGACAGCATCGCGATGCAGATCAAGCTCGACGAGCTGCTGCGTGCCGCGAAGGGCGCCCAGACCGCGATGGCCGACCTCGAGGACCTGACGGAAGCCGAGCTCGAAGCCTTCCAGGCACACTACCGGCAGCTGGCGGAGGCGGCACGGGCCAAGATGCGGGCGGGGGAGGGATTGCCGTTCGCCCAGGAGCGGACGACGTCGCCGAAGGACAGCTCCGGCGCGGGGAAGGGCTAGGCGGAGAGGGGCAGGTCGGCCGGATCGGGGAAGGCGGACACGAAGGCCTCGACCGCGGCCGGATCGAGCTGGGTGCCGGCGACCCGCCGGAGCTCGTCCACCGCATCGCCCGGCTGTCGGGCATCCCGGTAGGGGCGCTCGGTGGTCATCGCGTCGAAGGCGTCGGCCACCGCGACGATGCGGGCCTCGATCGGGATGTTCTCGCCCCGAAGCCCGTCGGGGAAGCCCCGGCCGTCGAGCCGCTCATGATGGGAGCGGACGATCCGGAGCACGTCGGGCGACTCCTGCGCCAGCGGCAGCAGCATTTTCTCGCCCAGGGCCGGATGCTCGGTAATCTGGCGGAACTCCTCGGCCGTCAGGGTGCCGGGCTTGTGGAGCACCGCCTCGCGGGTGCCGATCTTGCCGATGTCGTGCAGCTCGCCGCCGAGGCGGATGCCGTCCAGGCTGGCACCGTCGAACCCGAGGCGCTGGGCCGTGCCCACGGCGTACTGGCTGACCCGGATCGAGTGCCCGCGGGTGTAGGCATCCTTGGCCTCAAGCGCCCGGGCGAGCATCTGGACGCCTTGCAGGAAGAGCTCCTGGATCCGGACCGCCTGCTCGTGCACCTGACGCTCGAGATGCTCCTGGTAGAAGCGGTTCTGCATCACCAGAGACCGCTTCTCCAGCACGCGGGAGACCCGGGCCTGCAGCTCCCCGACCGAGATGGGCTTGAGCAGGAAATCGGCCGCCCCCATGTGCAGGCAATCCACGGCGGTGGTGGTCTCGCTCATGCCGGTGAGCATGATGACCGACGTGTCCGGGTAGTGCTCGCGCAGGGCCTCCAGCAGGCCGATGCCGTCGAGCTCGGGCATCCGCATGTCGGAGATGACGAGGGGCGCGTCGCCGATGCGCTCGAGCACGCCCAGGGCCTCGCGGCCGCTGCCGGCCTCGAAACAGGTGAATCCCTGGGCCTGGAGCATCCGGACGAGCGAGCGCCGAACGCTGGGCTCGTCATCGACGATCAGGCAGTTGGCGCCCCCGGCCACGATCGGCGGCGCGCTAGGTATTTCCGGCATGGATGCTGATCAGTCCGCGGTGGGAGATGGATGCCACGAACATCCATTCGTCTGGACACTACATCGGCGCCCGTGGAATGTCCACCGGGGTGCTGCCATCAACCCGCCTCGCCATATAGATTTGAGCACCTTCCCACCCAAGGAGTCCCGGTGGCCGGCGTCCAGGCGCGTCTGCGGTCCGAGCATCAGCGGAAGTACCCGGACGTCAGCGCGTCCGTGTGGTACGACGTCGCGCCGATCTTTCCCGGCGTGACCCAGCGGATGGTCAACATGGCCGGCGAGCGGCTGACCCGGCTCTCCACGCCGCGCGGGTTCGTGATCCTGCGGGCGGACCACCTGGAGTTCCGGCCGGTGCCCCGGGAGAGTCCGCGGGCGGGCGCGGGCTCGACCGCCTAGCCGCCGGCGGACGACCGCGCCCGGACGGCGTCGAGCATCTCGCGGACCTTCCGGGCCAGCTCCTCCGGAGCGAAGGGCTTCTGCTGGAAGGGTGCCCCGGGCTCCAGCAATCCCCGCTGCGTCACATCTTCTCCCGTGTACCCCGACATGTAGAGCAACGGGAGCGAGGGCCGGATGGCGGCCAGCCGCTGGCCCAGCTCGCGACCGCCCATCTCCGGCATGACCACGTCGGAGATGATCAGGTCCACTTCCGAGCGGAGCTCGAGCTGGCGGAGGGCGTCGGCACCGTTCCTGGCCTCGATCACGGTGTAACCGTGCTCGCGCAGGCCGCGGCTGGCCAGGTGACGGACCATGTCCTCGTCCTCGACGATGAGGATGGTCTCGGCGCCGCCGCGGGCGGTCACGCCGGTGGCGGGCCGGGCCGGCATGCCGGCGCCGGGCCGGGCCGGCATGCCGGCGCCGGCGCCCACCCGGGGGAGATAGATCTTGAAGGTGGTGCCCTGGCCCGCCTCGCTGTACACCCAGACGAAGCCATCGCTCTGCTTCACGATGCCGTAGACGGTGGAGAGGCCGAGGCCGGTGCCCTGGCCCACCGGCTTGGTGGTGAAGAACGGCTCGAAGATCCGGGCCTGCGTCTCCTGGTCCATGCCGGACCCGGTGTCGCTCACCACAACCTGGACGTACTCGCCGCGGGGAATGCCGATGCCGTCGTGCTGGTCGGCGTACCCGTCGTCGAGCACGACGGCCCGGGTGGCGATCGTCACCCGTCCTCGCCGAGCCATGGCGTCGCGGGCGTTGAGGATGAGGTTGACCAGCACCTGCTCCAGCTGGCCCCGGTCGGCGCGGATCTCGCCGGCTTCGGGACCGAGCCCGAGCTTCAGGACGTGGTCCTCGCCCAGGACTCGGCGCAGCATCTTCTCCAGATCCTGGACCACGCCGTTCACCGGGAGGATCTCGGGCCGGAGAAACTGCTGGCGGGTGAAGGCGAGCAGCTGGCGGGTCACGTCGGCGGCGCGGGTGCCGGCCTTGATGATCTCAGCGACCTCCA
>JBBRGH010000174.1:0-6650 GCA_038240915.1 Gemmatimonadales bacterium
CACATCGGATTGTGGCCGTCCGCCTTGCGGTCGGCGTCGTCCATCACGCGGTAGTTCCGGGGGGAGCGGTTGTGCTCGAGGATGACATTCTGATACAGCTCACTCAGGTTGGACATCAGGCGAAGACGCTCCGCACCCGCCGGAGGCCGCGCACCAGGACGTCCACCTCGTCGCGGGTGTTGTAGAACGCGAACGACGCCCGGGCCGTGGCCGGCAGTCCGAAGTACTGCATGACGGGCTGCGCGCAATGGTGTCCGGCCCGGATCGCCACGCCCTCATCGTCGAGTACCGCGCCGACATCGTGTGGATGAACCCCCTCCACCACGAAGGACAGCACGCTGGCCTTCTCCCGGGCGGTGCCGACCAGGCGGATGCCCTCGAGTTCGCCCACCCGCTCCGTGGCGTAGGTCAGCAGCTCCTCCTCCCAGGCGCCGATCGCGGCGCGGCCGATGCCCTCGACGTAGGCGAGCGCGGCCCCCAGGCCGATGACCTGGGCGATCATCGGCGTGCCGGCCTCGAACCGCGCCGGCGGCGCGGCCCAGGTGCTCCGCTCGATGGTCACGGTCTCGATCATGTCGCCCCCGCCCTGCCACGGCGGCATCGCCGCCAGCAGCGCGGCCCGGCCGTAGAGCACGCCCACGCCAGTCGGCCCGAACAGCTTGTGGCCCGAGAACGCGAAGAAATCGCAGTCGAGGGACTGGACGTCCACGAGCAGATGCGGAGCCGACTGGGCGCCGTCGACCAGGGTGACGATGCCGCGCTCGCGAGCCAGGGAGATCAACCGTCGCACCGGATTAATGGTGCCGAGCGCGTTGGACAGATGGACCACGGCGAGCAGGCGGGTCCGGTCGGTGAGCAGGCGGTCGAAGGCGTCGAGGTCGAGCTCGCCCGTGTCGGTGATGGGCACGGCCCGCAGCACCGCGCCGGTCTGCGCGGCGATGAGCTGCCAGGGAACGATGTTCGAGTGGTGCTCCATCCCGGTGATCAGTATCTCGTCGCCCGCCGCGAGCGTGCTCCGTCCCCAGCTCTGGGCCACCAGGTTGATCGACTCCGTCGTGCCCCGGGTGAAGACGATCTCGGCGGGGGAGGCCGCGTTGAGGAACCGGGCCACCTGCGCCCGGACGGCGTCGTAGGCCACCGTCGCCCGTTCGCTCAGGAAGTGGACGCCCCGGTGGATGTTGGCGTTCTCGGCGCCGTAGAAGCGGCTGACGGCGTCGATGACGGCACGGGGCTTCTGGCTGGTGGCGGCGTTGTCGAGGTAGACGAGCGGCTTCCCGCGCACCCGCTGGGCCAGAATCGGGAAATCCTGGCGCAGCCGCTCGACGTCGAGCGCGGGCGTGGCGGTGGCGGTCATGGCGGGCTCAGAGACCGCCCAGCCGGGCCCGCACCAGCCGGTCGAGCTCCTCGCGCACGGGCACCAGCGTCACTTCCTCCACCACCTCGGCCGCGAAGGCGTAAACGAGCAGGCGGTCGGCGGCGTCGGCCGGGATACCCCGGCTCCGGGCGTAGAACCGGGCGACCTCGTCCAGCCGCCCCACAGTGGCTCCGTGGGTGCATTTGACGTCGTCGGCGAAGATCTCGAGCTGCGGCTTGGTGTCCACCCGCGCCCCGTCGCTCAGCAGCAGGTTCCGATTGGTCTGCTTGGCGTCGGTCTTCTGGGCCTCGGGCTGGACGAACACCTTGCCGTTGAAAACCGCCCGGGAGCGACCGTCGAGAATGCCCTTGTAGACCTCCCAGCTGCGGCAATTGGGCTGGTCGTGGAAGATGGCCGTATGGTTGTCGGCCACCTGGTCGCCGCGGGTGACGTAGAGCCCGTACATGAGGCTCTCGATGTTCTCGTCGTTGAGCCGGACGTGCAGGTTGTGCCGCGCCAGGGCGCCGCCCATCGCCAGCGAGAAGGCGCGGTAGTGGCTGTCGCGCTGCTGATCGACATGGGTCAACCCGACGTGCTGGGCGCTCTCGCTCTCCCGCTGGATCCGAGTGTGTTCCACCCAGGCGCCCGCGCCGACCGCCACTTCGGTGACCGGATTGCTCCAATAGCTCTGCCCGGGCGCCAGCGTGACGTAGCTCTCGATGAGGGAGGCGCGGGCGCCGCGCTCGACCACGATCAGGTTGCGCGGGTGAGACACGGTTCCGCCGGCCTCGGCCGTGGTGACGAACAGCAGGTGCACCGGTGCCGCGAGGTCGACCCCCGCCCCGACCATCACCACGCCGCCTTCCGCCAGAAAGGCCGTGTTGAGCGCCGTGAACGGCGAGCCCTCGACCGGGGCGTGCCGCGTCAAATGGGCCTGCAGCAGCGGGCCGTCGGACCGGAGCGCCTCGGCCAGGCTCGCGACCCGGACCCCGGCCGGCAGCGGGCCCACCGTGCTGAGGGCGTCGGCGAACACGCCGTTCACGAACACCAGGGTGGTCCAATCGGCGTGGCCGAAGACGAACGGCGCCAACTGCTCGCGGGTGACCTCGCCCGTCCCGCCGGTGGCCGGTCGCCACGCCCCCTGGACGATCGGGCCCAGCGGCGTGAAGCGCCACTCCTCGTCGCGGGCGCCGGGAAACCCGGTCTGCGCGAAGCGCTCCATCGCCGCCCGGCGCACCGGCTCGAGCCATTCGGGCCCGTCCGCGGTGGCGGTGCCGGACCGGGCCTCGAAGTCCTGCGCGAACGCTTCGGTCATGTCGCAGCTCCCACCGCGTCCTCCAGCCACTCGTAGCCCCGGGCCTCGAGCTCGAGCGCCAGCTCCTTGCCGCCCGACTTCACGATCCGGCCATTCGACAGCACGTGTACGAAGTCGGGCACGATGTAGTTGAGCAGGCGCTGGTAGTGGGTCACCACGATGGTGGCGTTGTCGGGCCGGCGGAGCTTGTTGACTCCGGCCGCCACGATCCGGAGCGCGTCGATGTCGAGACCGGAATCGGTCTCGTCCAGGATGGCCAGCGTGGGCTCGAGCACGGCCATCTGAAGGATCTCGTTCCGCTTCTTTTCGCCGCCGGAGAAGCCGGAGTTGACCGCGCGGCTCATGATGGCCGAATCCCACTCGACCAGCTTGAGCTTCTCCTCCAGCAGATCGATGAAGTCCATCGAGTCGATCTCCTCCTGGCCGCGCGCCTTGCGGATCTCGTTGTAGGCGGCCCGGAGGAAGTAGGCGTTGGTGACGCCCGGAATCTCCACCGGATACTGGAAGGCGAGGAAGACGCCGGCCTGGGCCCGGGCCTCGGGCTCGAGCTCCAGCAAGTCCTGTCCCCGGTAGATCACCGAGCCGGCGGTGACCGTGTAGGCCGGATGTCCGGCCAGCACCTGGGCCAGCGTGCTCTTGCCCGAGCCGTTGGGACCCATGACCGCATGGACCTCGCCGGGATTGACCGTGAGGTCGATGCCCTTGAGGATCTCCTTGTCGCCCGCGCTCGCGCGGAGGTCTCTGATCTCCAGCACTCTGTCGTCGCTCCTTGGCAGTAAAAGTCGGCCGCGCGGCTCAGCCCACGCTGCCTTCGAGCGTGATCCCCAGCAGCTTCTGCGCTTCGACCGCGAATTCCATCGGCAGTTCCTTGAAGACTTCCTTGCAGAAGCCGTTCACGATCATGGAAATGGCGTTCTCGGTGTTGAGGCCGCGCTGCTTGAGATAGAAGATCTGGTCCTCGCCGATCTTCGAGGTCGAGGCCTCATGTTCGGTGGACGAGGACGAGTTCTGCACGTCGATGTAGGGGAAGGTGTGGGCCCCGCACCGGTTCCCGATCAGCATCGAGTCGCACTGGGTGTAGTTGCGGGCGCCTTCGGCCCGGGGCAACACCTTGACCAGGCCACGGTAACTATTCTGTCCCCGCCCGGCCGAGATGCCCTTGGACACGATGGTGCTGCGGGTGTTCTTCCCGGTGTGGATCATCTTGGTGCCGGTGTCGGCCTGCTGCCGGCCGTTCACCACCGCCACCGAGTAGAACTCGCCGACCGAGTTGTCGCCCTGGAGAATGACGCTGGGATACTTCCAGGTGATGGCGGAGCCGGTCTCGACCTGGGTCCAGCTGATCTTGGCGTTGGCGCCGGCGCACTTCCCGCGCTTGGTGACGAAGTTGTAGATCCCACCCCGGCCGTCCTCATCCCCTGCGTACCAGTTCTGGACGGTGGAGTACTTGATCGAGGCGTTCTCCATCGCCACCAGCTCGACCACGGCGGCGTGGAGCTGGTTCTCGTCCCGCTTGGGGGCGGTGCAACCCTCCAGGTAGCTCACCGTCGCGCCCTCGTCGGCCACGATCAGGGTGCGCTCGAACTGACCGGTCTCGGCGCTGTTGATCCGGAAATAGGTGGACAGCTCCATGGGGCAGCGGACGCCCTTCGGGATGTACACGAAGGATCCGTCGCTGAACACGGCGGCGTTGAGCGCGGCGAAGAAGTTGTCGCTGGCCGGTACCACCGAGCCCAGATATTTCCGCACCAGCTCAGGATGCTCCCGGACCGCCTCGCCGAAGGAGCAGAAAACGATGCCCTGCTCGGCCAGCTTGGCCTTGTAGGTGGTGCCGACGGAGACGCTGTCGAAGATGGCGTCCACCGCCACTACGCCGGCCAGCAGCTTCTGCTCGCTGAGCGGAATGCCGAGCTTGGCGTAGGTCTCGAGCAGCTTGGGGTCCACCTCGTCGAGGCTGCCGAGCGGCTTGGCGGTCCGCGGTGCCGAGTAGTAGCTGATGGCCTGGTAGTCCACCGGGGTGTAGCTGATGTTGGCCCAGGCGTGGGGCTCGGTCATCTTGAGCCAGCCTCGGTACGCCTTGAGCCGCCACTCGAGCAGCCAGTCCGGCTCACCCTTCTTGGCCGAAATGAGGCGGATGACGTCCTCACTCAGGCCCTTGGGGGTGACATCGGACTCGATGTCGGTGACGAAGCCGTACTTGTATTCCTTGTTGACCAGGCTCTCGACGGACGAGCTCATGAGTTCTCCTGGGCGGACTTGAACCGCACGTGGTATTCACAGGCGCTGCAGCCGTTGAGCATGTGCTCGCGGCGGTCGACCTCGGCGCCCAGCACGTCCGCGAGGAAGCGGGCCTCCGCCGCGCAGATCTCGGGGAAGCGCTCGGCCACGGCCGGAATGGCGCAGTTGTGCTCGGTCAGGGTGCCGCTCCCGGCCACGGTGGTCACCTCGGCCATGTAGCCCTCTTCCGAGAGCACCCGGCCCAGGGCCCGGAGCCGCTCGGCGGGCTGGGCATCGGCCAGCTCGCCCTGGAGCCGGCGGGTGAGACCCGCGAAATACGACTCGAGCAGGGCCACCGCTGCCGCGCGCCCATCCCGCTCGACCATCTGGTCGAGCACAGCGGTCAGCGTCTCCTCGTACCGTCGGGGGAACAACGCCTCGCCGGCCCGGCTCAGCCGATACGCAAAGGCGGGCGCGCCCACCCCGCGATGTTCCCGCTCGTAGACCACGAACCCCTCGGACTCGAGCTCCTTGAGGTGATGGCGGGCCGCGTTCAGCGAGACACCGAGCCGGGCGGCAAGTTCCTTGGCCGTGAGGCGCTGGGCACGCTTGAGCTGCACTAGGACGACTCCCCGCTGGCCTTTGTGACCGAGGGGAGCGACATCTTTGGGCAGGAGAGGACGCGTGGCAGCCATGTGGGGCGAATCATAAGTAAATCAGTCGGGATTGTCAATTCGCGCCAACTTCTTGGTGCGATAAAGTAAGAGGCATGTTTTCAACAGCTTAACCACAGGTAACGCCAACCCGGTCGCCCTTTGGTGCCCACCATGTACAGCTTTGGAGAGGAGGCGGGGCACCGACGCATCGGGATCCGGGAATCAGTCAAATAGTAGCTATTAGTACTACTATTAAATCGCCACATAGTGACCCCCCTGCTGGCCGGATCGACCGCCCGATCCCATATTCAGGCCTACGATTGACGCAGCAGCGCTCCTCCAGCCGGTGTTCGGGAAAGGGCCGTCGTCGATGACCATTCATCGCATCCGCCTCCTGGGTGACCCGATTCTCCGGGCCAGGTGCGAGCCGATCACCAAGCCGAAGTCCACTGCGGTGCGGGTCATCCTGGACGACATGCGGGAGACGCTGCGCGACTGGCAATCGCGCTTCGGCAGTGGACGAGCCATCGCGGCGCCGCAGATCGGGGCGCCGGTCCGGATGATCTACTGCGAGATGGATCAGCCCTGGGCTCTGATCAATCCGGAGATCGTGGACATCGGGAGCGAGGACTTCGAGGTGTGGGACGATTGCTTCTCGTTCCCGAACCTGCTCGTCCGGGTCTCGCGGTCGCACCGGGTGCGGGTGCGGTATCAGGACACCAAGGGGGAGTGGCACGAAGTGGATCTGGAGGGAGACCGGGCCGAGCTGGTGCAGCACGAGATTGACCACCTCGACGGCGTCCTCTCGGTGGACCGGCCGCACGGGCTCGATCCCTTCTGCCTCCGCGAGGAATGGCACCGCCTGCACGGACCCGACGGGCGCTATGGCCCGCCCGAGGATCGCAATACCAGCTACGCCACGCCGCTCACGGGCCTCCTCTGAGCGGCGGCGGCTAGAACCACCGGCCCAACCGCACGAAGAGCACGCCCCGCCCCCGCAGCCCCAGCCCGTACTCGAACCGCACCGGCCCAACCGGCGTCTCCGCGCCGAGGCCGATGCGCGCTCCGGTGGTCCAGCCGCCGCCGGGAAACCGCGACGACCGGCCAT
>JBBRGH010000175.1:0-6643 GCA_038240915.1 Gemmatimonadales bacterium
GGTCAGGCTCGGGCCGAGGGAGCGCGCCCCCCAGAGCGCAAGCGCCAGGCGGCGGCAAGCGGCAGCGTGGCGAGCGCGCGGATCCAGGTCGGATCCACCCGATTGAAGGTGAAGTCGACGTCGCCCAGGCTGACGAAGCGGGGCAGCAGCGGCGCCAGCAGCGCCACCAGCCCGATCAGCACGATCTGGCCCCAGACCCAGGGGTCGCGGGCGGCCGCACGGAGGTCCATGGGCCGAAAGATATGGTCTTCGGGCGGGTGTATATTCTGGCCCAGTCGCCCGGACCCATCACGCTCAGGAGCCGTCGTGTCCACCATCCTGCCGATCCGCCACCAGCCGCCGCTGCCGCTCGACCGGCTCATCCGCCGTGATCCCCCGGGCGCCGAGGCCATCGAGATGGACGTGCTGATCGTGGGCGCGGGACCGGCCGGACTGGCCTGCGCCATCGAGCTCGCGCGGCTGGTGAAGCGCGAGCACGAGGCCGGCGGCGACCTGCCCGACGTCAACATCGGCGTGCTGGAGAAGGCCGGCAGCCTGGGCGAGCACAACCTCTCGGGCGCGGTGGTCAATCCGCGCGCCTTCCGCGAGCTGTTCCCCGAGCTGGACCCGTCCGACTTTCCGTTCCGCCAGCCGGTCCCGGGCGAGGCCGTCTATTTCCTGACCGAGAACCGCGCCCAGCGGATGCCGACTCCGCCGACCATGCACAACAGCGGCTTCTACACCGCCTCGATCTGCGAGATGGTCCGCTGGCTGGGTGAGCGCGCCGAGGCGCTGGGCGTGAACCTGTTCGCGGGCTTCCCGGCCGATGCGCTGCTGGTGGACGGCAGCGCCGTGCGCGGTGTCCGGACCACGGCGTCGGGACTCGATCGCGCCGGCCAGCCGGGCAGCGGCTACGCCGAGCCCACCGATCTCACGGCCCGGATCACCGTGGTGGCGGAGGGCACCCGCGGCGCGCTGGGCCAGGCGTGGCGCGAGTGGCAGCAGGTCGGCTCGCCCAATCCACAGCTGTTCGCCCTCGGCGTGAAGGAAGTCTGGGAGGTCACGCGGCCGCTCGAGGCGGTGATCCACACCCTCGGCTGGCCGCTTCCGACCGACGCCTTCGGCGGCAGCTTCTGCTACCCGCTCGGTCCGTCGCACGTGGCCATCGGCCTGGTGGTGGGGCTCGACTATCACGACGCCAGTCTCGACGTTCACGAGCTGCTCCAGCGGCTCAAGCTGCATCCCCTGTTCCGGCCCCATCTGGAGGGGGGGCAAATGCTGGAATGGGGCGCGAAGACCATCCCGGAGGGCGGCTACTACGCGCTGCCCACCCGGCGGAGCGGCGACGGCGTGCTGTTCGTGGGGGACACGGTGGGCTTCGTGGACGTGCCCTCGCTCAAGGGCATTCACTACGCGATGCAGTCGGGCATGTACGCGGCCCGGGCGGCCTTCGCCGCGCTCAAGGCGGGCGACCCCTCGGCGGCGGGTCTCGCGGCCTACGACCGGATGATCGACGAGAGCTACATCGTGGCCGATATGCGGCGGACCCGGAACATGCGGCTGGCGTTCAAGGACGGCCTCTACGTGGGCGGGGTGAAGGCGGGGCTGATGACCGTGACCGGGGGCCGCTTCCCCGGCGGCCGGATCGCCATGGCGGAGGATGCCGCGGCGCCGCGGACCGCCGCGCCGGGACGCCCCTTCACGCCCGACGGCAGGCTCACCTTCAGCAAGGTGGACGCGGTGTTCAAGTCGGGCAACGCGACCCGCGACACCATCCCGTCGCACCTGATCGTGGGCCAGGACGTGACGGCGGTGGTGGCCGGCTTCTACGCGCACGTCTGCCCGGCAGGCGTCTACGAACGGGTGGGCGACGAGCTCCGGGTCAACGCGCCCAACTGCGTCGACTGCAAGGCCACCGACGTGCTCGGGCCGCGCTGGACCGCTCGCGAGGGCGGGAGCGGTCCCAAGTACCGGAGCATGTAAACCCACCTCTCTCGCTGCAGTTTTCTGCGCCAGCGCAACCTGCTGGCGCAGGCTGCTTTCCGGCCTGTCCTCAGCTTACCCTCCAAACGTCCGACAATGATTCGAACGCTGTCCGCTTCCTGCGGATTGCGAGGTCGCCGCCGGGGTCCCAGACTGTGCGAACCCCAGCGGCTCGCTGTCCCTCACGGACGGCGGGCGGCGGGTGGTGGAGGGCGGCGCGGCCCTGATCTCTGCGCTCGTCGGCCATCGCCTGACCGTCCGCCACCACCGTTCGCCACTGCCGGGAGGCCGTATGTTCGCCCACAGGTATTCGCTCGCCGTTCTTGCCGCCGTTTTCACGGCCGGACCGCTCCGGGCGCAGACCAGCGCGAGCGCGGCCTGGCAGGCCACGCCGGCGTCGGTGCTCAAGAGCGCCCTCCGGGCGACCCTGGCCGCGCAGGACCGCTACCGCAGGGCGAAGGGCAGCTATGCGCCCTCCCTCGACGCGCTCGGCCTCCGGCCCGACGCTGGGGTGCGGGTGGACATCCTCCGGGCGACGGCGGCCGGCTGGCAGGCGCGGGCCACCCACCAGAGCCAGCCGGGCCGGAGCTGCGTGGTCTTCGTAGGATCGCTCGAGGGGACCGAGGCCCCGCGCACCGACGGCGACCGCGAGATGGCCGGCGAAGAAGGCATCCCCCTCTGCGATCGAATGCGATAGCACATGCCCGCTTCGGCTCGTCGCGCGGCCCCGGCCCGCACTGGCCGGACCTGGCTGGTCCAGGCATGGAAATGGGGGGCGGGCTCGCTGTCGGCGGGTGCCGCCCTCATCTCCATCATTTCGTCCGTCCGCTCGCTGCCCGCCGACCACGTCCGCTGGATCGGCGTGCGCCCCACCGCCGACACCGCCCGGGCCATCGGCGACTCGATCCAGCTGGCCCTCACCATCACCGACGCCCGCGGTGGCGTGGTGCCCGGCGTGCAGGTCGGCTGGACCTCCACCGACACCACGGTCGCCGCCGTGGACAGCGCGGGCACAGTGGTGGCGCGGGCGCCGGGCGTGGCGACGGTCGTCGCCGCCGCCGGCGGACGGATCGCCCAGTCCCGCATCCTGGTGCGCCCGCGGGCGGCCGCCATCTGGCTCCAGGGCGACTCGGTCATCCACCTGGGCGAGGGCGAAACGACCCGTCTGGTCGCGCGGGTGGTGGACGAACGGCGCCACCCGGTAGCTGGGCAGCCGGTCACGTGGCGCTCGTCCGATTCGGCGGTGGCGGTGGTGGACAGCACCGGCCGCGCCGTCGGCGTCGCCGCGGGGCGAAGTACCCTCGTCGCCGCGGGGGGGGATCTCGTGCTCGAGCGCCCGGTCGAGGTCCTTTCCGTGCCCGCGACGATCACCCTCCTGGCCGGCGATGGCCAGCGCGCGTCCGCCGGCCAACGGCTGGCCGTGCCCGTTCGGGCCCAGATCGTCTCCCGCGGCGGCCGGCCGATGGCCGGAGTTCCGGTGCGGTTCGCGGCCGCCGAGCCGGCCGGCAGGTTCGCGCCCGAGGTGGACACCTCGAACGCGGACGGCATCGTGCAGTCGGTCTGGATCCTGGGCGACCGGCCCGGCCGGCAGCGCAGCGCGCTCGCGGTGGACGGCGATCCGCCGATTGCCACCGCGCTCGCGGCCGACGCCGAGCCCGACGCGGCCAATACTCGCATCATCGTGCCCGAGCTGCCGGCCGGCACGGCGGGCGCCGAGCTGCCGGAGCCCGTCGCGGTGCGCGTTACCGATTCGACCGGCGCGCCGCTCAGCGACCTGCCGGTCTCCTGGACCGCCGAAACCGGCAGCATCGTGGCCGACGGCGTCCGCACCGATTCCCTGGGTGAGGCGCGGGCCCGCTGGACGCTGGGACCCCGCGCGGGCGGGCAGCGGGTCGCCGTGCAGCTGGGCGGATTGCGCACCTCGCCGCGGGGATATCTCTCGACCACGGCCCTGCCGGGATCGGCCGTCGCCCTCGAGCTCGTCGCCGCCGGCGTCCGTCGGGGCGTGGCCGGCCAGCTGCTCTCCTCGCCGGTGATGCTGCGCGCGCTGGACCGCTCCGGGAACCGGGTTCCGGACGTTCGCCTGACGCTCCGGGCGGGGCAGGGCAGCGCGCTGGCCCGAACTCCCGTCACCGATGCCGCCGGCAGCGTCACGGTGGACTGGAGGCTCGGCGCGGCGGCTGGCCCCCAGCGCATGGCGGCATCGATTCCAGGCCTCGACCGCCCGGTCGAGATCCTGGCGCTCGCGCGCGCCGGCGCTCCGGCCAAAATCGTGCTCGAAGGCGTGCCCGAGACGGCGACCGCGAGGCAGCCGTTGGCGATCAGCGCCCTGGTCACCGACGGCCACGGCAATGCGGCGGCCGGGGTGGCGGTGACCTTCGGCAGCCGGGCCGGCAAGGTCGCGCCGGCGCGGGCACGGTCGGACAGCACCGGCCGGGCGCGGACACGATGGGTGCTGGATTCGCGGGCGGGCGAGCAGGCGATCGAAGTGAGGGTCGGATCGGCGGGGCCGGGAACGACCGCCAGGGTCCGGGTCGCGGCGGACAAGAAAAAGGCCCGCTAGGGCCTTGTGAGTGCCGGAGCCGGTGCGCGCCGTCAGATGTCGCCGAGGACCTTGATGACCACCCGTTTCCGCCGCTGGCCATCCCATTCCCCGTAGAAAACCCGCTGCCAGGGGCCCAGGTCGAGGCGGCCGGCAGTGACGGGGACGATCACCTCGTGTCCCACCGTGAGACTCCGCAGGTGCGCGGCCGCGTTGTCCTCTCCGGTCTCGTTGTGGTGATACCGCTCCGGATCCCAGGGCGCGATCGTGCCTTCCAGCCAGGCCAGGATGTCCTGCCAGAGACCCGACTCGTGATCGTTGACGAAGACCGACGCGCTGATGTGCATTGCCGAAACGAGAGCGAAACCCTCGAGGATCCGGCTGGCGGAGACCTGCCGCTCGACCTCGTCGGTAATGTCGATGATCTCCTGCCGGCGCCGGGTCTCGAACCAGAGGTAGTGCGTGTGGGCCGCCATGGGATTAGCGGAGGAGTTCCTCGAGCCGCACCGCCGTGTCGGTGCGTCCGTCGCGGTACTTCACGATCACCGGCGTGTAGAGCGCGATGCCGGCCTCGCGCCCGGCCCCCGAGCGCACCGGCCGGGTGCCGGGCACCACCACCGCGCCGGCCGGGATCTCCAGCGGGCGATCACCCTCGCGGCGGTAGACCCGGTCGTGCACCAGGTCGAATACCGCGGTCCCGCCGGTCAGGAGCGTCCCCGGCGCGAGGACGGCGCGCTCGCGCACGATGGTGCCTTCATAGACGCCGCAGTTGCCGCCCACCAGCACTTCGTCCTCGATCACCACCGGGACCGCGCCCACGGGCTCGAGTACGCCGCCGATCTGGGCCGCCGCCGAGAGGTGTACCCGGCGGCCGATCTGGGCGCACGAGCCCACCAGCGCGTGGGAGTCCACCATGGTGCCTTCGCCGACGTAGGCCCCGACGTTGATGTACATCGGCGGCATGCAGACGACGCCGGGTGCAACGTAGCAGCCGTCGCGGATGGCGGAGCCGCCGGGGACGATCCGGATCCCGTCGGCCACCGAGGCCTGCCGCAGCGGGTAGGTGTCCTTGTCGTAGAAGGGGAACGGGCCGCCGGTGGCCGCCGGGGTGACGCGGCCGAGCCGGAATCCGAGCAGGATGCCGGCCTTGACCCACGCGTTGGCGCGCCAGACGCCGTCGGGCCCGCGTTCCGCGGCTCGCACGGTGCCGGCGTTGAGCGCGGCCTTGAGCGCCGCAAACGCGGCCCGCGCGGCCGGCTCCTCCCCCGGCGGGATGGCGCCGCCGAACCGCGCCAGCTCGGCCTCCAGGCCCTCGACGTCAGCGGACATCGACCCCTGCGCTCGCGAGTGCGCCGCGGAGTGTCTCCCGGGTGGCGGAGCCCACGGAGACCAGCGGCAGCCGGAGCACGTCGGCGACCCGCCCCATCAGGGCCAGCGCCGCCTTCACCGGCGACGGGTTGGTCTCGAGGAAGTTGGCGTCCATCAGCGCGAGCAGCCGGTAGTGGCAGCGGCTCGCGTCCTCCAGCTCACCCCGCCGGGCATGCCCCACGAGGGCCGTCATCGGGCCGGGCACCTCGTTGGAGGTGACCGAGATGAGCCCGTCGCCGCCGGCCACCGCCACTGGAAAGGCGAGCCAATCGTCGCCCGAGAGCACCGCGAAGCCGGCGGGCCGATGCCGCAGGAGCTCCATGATCTGGCGCAGATCTCCGCTTGCCTCCTTGATCGCCTTGATGTTCGGGTGCTCGGCCAGGCGGAGCGCGGTGGCCGGGAGCAGGTTGACGGCGGTCCGGCCGGGCACGTTGTAGAGGCAGACCGGCCGGATGGACGCGTCGGCGACGGCCTGGAAGTGGCGCGCGAGACCCTCCTGGGTGGGCTTGTTGTAGTACGGCGTGGCCGTGAGGATGCCGTCCACGCCAAGCGCGCACATGCGCCGGGTCTCGTCCACCGCGCGGCGGGTATCGTTGCTGGTGGCGCCGGCCACGACCGGCACCCGGCCGGCCGCGGTCTCGACCACGGCGGCGACCACCCGCTCCCGCTCGCGCTGGTCGAGGGTCTGGGCCTCGCCGGTGGATCCGCAGGGCACCAGGAAATCGATCCCCTCGGCGATCTGCCATTCGACCAGGGCGCCGAGGGCCTGGA
>JBBRGH010000176.1:0-6638 GCA_038240915.1 Gemmatimonadales bacterium
CTGGGCGCCGGCGCCGACATCGTCTCCGCCGGCGAAATGGCTCGCGCGCTCGCGGCGGGGTTCGCGCCGGAGCGGATCGTCTTCAGCGGGGTGGGCAAGGCGACGGCCGAACTGCGGCAAGCGGTCCGCGCGCGGCTGGGCCACCTGAACGTCGAGTCGCTCGAGGAGCTCCACCGGCTGGCGGCGATCGCCGAGGAAGAGCGGATCGACGTCGCCGTCGGCATCCGAGTCAATCCCGACGTCACGACCGACACCCACCCCTACATCTCCACCGGCAAGAGCGGGATCAAGTTCGGCGTCCCGGTGGACCAGGTCATGGATGCGGCCGCGTTCATCGCCGGCCACCCGCGGCTTCAGCTGACGACCATCGCGATGCACCTGGGCAGCCAGCTCTCGGACACCGAGCCGTTCCGTCAGGGCATCGGCCACCTGCTCGAGCTGGCGGAGCGCCTCCGGGCCACCGGCGCCCACCGGATCGAGGTGGTAGACATCGGGGGCGGCCTGGGCATCCGGTACGGCGACGAGCGGCCGATGGACCCCGCCGCCTTCGCCGACGCCGTCCGGCCCCTGCTGGCTCCGACGGGACACACGGTCTATCTCGAGCCCGGGCGGTTTCTGGTGGGAAGCGCGGGCGTGCTGGTCACCGAGGTGCTGTACCGGAAGCATTCCGGCGGGAAGGAGTTCGTCGTGGTGGACGCCGGCATGAACGACCTGGTCCGGCCGAGCCACTACCAGGCCTATCACGAGATCGTGGAGCTGGAGGCCAGCGAGCGGCCGATGGTGCGAGTCGACGTGGTCGGCCCGGTCTGCGAGACGGGCGACTTCCTCGCGCTCGACCGCACCCTTTCCGACGTCTCCGCCGGCGACCGGCTCGCCGTGCTCGGCGCGGGGGCGTACGGCTTCGTGATGGCGTCGAACTACAATACGCGCCCCAAGCCGGCCGAGGTGGTGGTGGACGGCGGGCGCTGGTGGGTGGCGCGGCCGCGGGAGCAGGTGGAGCAGCTGTTTCACGACGAGCGCATGTCGCCCTGACGCACGGAGCGATCGACCACGTGGCCCAACATCACGACGGCATCCTGATCATCGATTTCGGCTCGCAGTACACCCAGCTGATCGCGCGCCGGGTGCGCGAGGCCCACGTGTACTGCGAGATCCACCCGCCGACCCGCACGGTCGACTGGATCCGCGACTGGCACCCGAAGGGCATCATCCTCTCCGGCGGACCCAACTCGGTCTACGGCGAGAACGTCCCCACGGCCGACGCCGGCCTGCTCGAGCTGGGCACCCCGGTGCTCGGCCTCTGTTACGGGATGCAGCTCCTGGCCCAGCTCTCTGGCGGCACCGTGACCCGGGCATCACGGCGCGAGTACGGGCGGGCCAGCGTCACGGTCGAAGGTGGCCGGCTGTTCCGCGGTTTCGGCCGGGGCGAGGAGACGCCGGTCTGGATGAGCCACGGGGACCACGTGGACGTCGCGCCGCCGGGCTACACCGTGACCGCGTCGAGCGACAACAGCCCGGTCGCGGCGATGGAGAACACCTCACGCCCGCTCTTCGGGGTGCAGTTCCACCCGGAGGTGGCGCACACGCCCCGGGGCGGCGAGATCCTCGACAACTTCCTGTTCGAAGTCTGCGGCGTCACGCCCGACTGGACCACCGGCCACTTCGTGGACACCGAGATCGAGCGGATCCGCCAGCTGGTCGGTCCGGACCGGCGGGTCATCTGCGGCCTCTCGGGCGGAGTGGACTCGTCGGTCGCGGCGGTACTGGTGCATCGGGCGGTGGGCGACCGGCTCACCTGCATCTTCGTGGATCACGGCCTGCTCCGGCTCCACGAGCGGGAGCAGGTCGAGACCACCTTCCGGCGGCATCTGGGCATCGACCTCCGGGTGGTGGACGCGCGGACCCGGTTTCTCGAGCGGCTGGCCGGGGTGAGCGACCCGGAGGAGAAGCGCCGCCGGATCGGTCACACCTTCATCGACGTCTTCGAAACCGAGGCGCGAGCGGTGGGGAACGACGTCGGCTTTCTGGTCCAGGGCACGCTGTATCCGGACGTGATCGAGTCGCTCTCGCCCCAGGGCGGGCCGTCGGTCACGATCAAGACCCACCACAACGTGGGCGGGCTGCCCGAGGAGATGGTCGGCCGCCACCCATTTCCCGGGCCGGGCCTCGCCATCCGGATCCTGGGCGAGGTCGCGCCGGACGGCCTCGAGATTCTCCGGAGGGCCGACCATATCTACCTCGAGGAGATCCGCGCGGCGGGCCTCTACGACGACATCTGGCAGGCGTTCGCGGTGCTGCTGCCGATTCGCTCGGTGGGGGTCCAGGGCGACTTCCGGAGCTACGATCAGGTCATCGCGCTCCGGGCGGTCACCAGCCGGGACGGCATGACCGCCGATTGGTTTCCCTTTCCGGCGGAGGTGCTCGGCCGGATCTCGAATCGCATCGCCAACGAGGTGGACGGGGTCAATCGCGTCGTCTACGACGTGAGCTCCAAGCCGCCCGCGACCATCGAATGGGAATGAGCCCTCCGCGCGCGGTCACGCTCCGGTTCCTGACCGAGCCCGCCCACGTCAACTTCGGCGGCAAGGTGCACGGCGGGGCCGTGATGAAGTGGATCGACCAGGCGGGCTATACCTGCGCGGCGGGCTGGACCGGCGAGTATTGTGTCACACTCTACGTGGGTGGGCTCCACTTTATTCGGCCGATCCACGTCGGCGAGATCGTCGAGCTTCGAGCGCTGGTGATCCACACCGGCCGGACCAGCCTCCACATCGCCATCGACATCTACGCCAGGGACCCCAAGGTGTCCCAGCTCAAGCGGACGGGGCACTGCGTCATCGTCTTCGTCTCGATCGGCGAGAACGGCCGGCCCCAGGCCGTGCCGAGCTGGACCCCGCTCACCGACACCGACCGCGCGCTCAAGGCCTATGCCCTCCGCCTGATAGAGCTGCGGAAGCTGATGGACAGCGAGCTCGAGTCGCACCTCGCCCTGCTGGAGCAGACCACCGCCTCCTTTTCGTAGCGGGGTCAGCGCGCGCGCTGCAACAGCCCCAGTTTCTCCATGCGGGACCGCAGCGTGTTCGGATTGATCCCCAGCAGCACCGCCGCGCCTTCCGGCCCGCCGATGACGCCGCCGGTGGCCTCCAGTGCTCGGTGGATGTGCCGCTTCTCCGCCTCATTGAGGGTGAGAATGCCGTCGCCACCACGCGCGGTGGGGGGACCGTCGCTGAGGCTGTCGGGAATGGCCACCACCGGCCCGACCGCCAGGACGCAGGCCCGCTCGATCACGTTCTGCAGCTCGCGGATGTTGCCCGGCCAGGAATAGCGCCTGAGCCGCTCCATCCCCTCCCGCGAGACGCCCTCGATCGGCTTCCCCAGCCGGCGCTGCTGGTGGGCGACGAAATGGTGGACCAGCCGGGGGATGTCCTCCTTCCGATCGCGGAGCGGCGGGACCCGGGCCGGAAACACGTTGAGCCGGTAGAACAGGTCCGCCCGGAATCGTCCCGCGACGACCTCGGCCTCCAGGTCCCGGTTGGTCGCGGCAATGAGCCGGACGTCCACCTGGATCGGCTGGCTCCCGCCGACGCGCTCGAACTCCTGCTCCTGGAGCACGCGGAGCAAACGCGTCTGGCTCTCCGGCGGCAGCTCGCCGATCTCGTCGAGAAAGAGCGTCCCCTTGTCGGCCAGCTCGAACCGGCCCACCCGGCGCTGGAGCGCGCCGGTGAAGGCGCCCCGTTCGTGGCCGAACAGCTCGCTCTCCACCACGCCCGGTGCGATCGCGCCGCAGTTCACCTTGATGAGTGGCCGGTCCTTCCGCGGGCTCAGCTGGTGGATCGCCCGGGCGACCAGTTCCTTGCCGGTGCCGGTCTCGCCCAGGAGCAGCACCGTCGAATCGGTGGCCGCCACCTGCCGGACCTCCTGCAGCAGGCTCCGGAGCGAGCGGCTCTCGCCGACGATCTCGGAAAATCCGGCCTCCCCCCGAAGCTCCTCCTGCAGGTAGGCATTCTCCACCAGGAGCCGGTCCCGGAGCTGCCTGTTCTCCTCGAAGATCTGGGCGCTCTTGATCGAGATCGCGGCCTGCTGGGCCAGGATGCCGAGATAGGCGAACTCTTCCTCGTCGATGTCGCGCCTGGCAAGGTTGCCCAGCACGCCCACCAGCTCGTCGCCCTGCACGATCAGCGGATAGGCCGCCGCCGAGCGGATACCCAGATCGATCGCCCATTGGAGCTCGGCCTCGGGCTCTCCGCCGTCGCCCCCCAGTTCCGGGGCCGAGTTCCGGTCGGTCTGGTAGCGCCGCAGCACCTGATCGGCGTTCCGGACCAGCATGGGCCGGCGCGACACCGCCACCCGGCCCGGCAACCCGTAGCCTGGCGGCATCCGGTGATGCCGCCGCTCGGCCGCCTCGCCCTGCATGCCCCACTGGGCGCATGCGTGGATCCCGGGCTGGCCGCCGTCGAGCCCGGTTTGCCCCGCCGCCTGGCAGATGGGGCAGCGGTCGTCGGTGAGATAGAGCCAGATGATAGACACGGTCATGCCGGCCTGCTCGACCAGATCCTGGGTGACCGAGCCCAGCACCAGGCGGATGTCGCGCGGGTCCTTGAGCGCGGTCATCCGATCCATCAGCCTCTGGAGCACGGCGAAATGGGCGGAGTGCATGACGGCCAAAGTACGGTATTTCGTGCCGCTACGAAATACCGTCACGACGGCCGCCGCTCGGTCGATAGAGATCCGCTCGACAGACATCACATAAAGTCTTTGATGACAACCGGTTGTGGAACAACAATCGGGCGGCCGCCAGCTGGCCCCCCGATTGCCTTTGCCTGGCGCGGAAATCGGACGACTCGAGGCGGAGGAGAGGCGACGATGACGGCAGGCCGATGGACGTCATGAAGCGGAGCGGGAACGGGGGCCGCGAGAAGGCGAACGAAGCGGACCGGCGGGCCGTGGTCCTGACCGCGGCCGTCGCCGTCTTCGCGGCTCGTGGACTCGAGGCGGGGGCACTGGCCGAGATCGCCCGCGACGCCGAGGTGAGCGTCGGGTGGCTCGAGCAGGAATTCGGCGGGACCGAGGCGCTGGCTCGGCGCGCCGTGCGCGAGGTGGCCCGAGCCCACGTCGCGGGTGCCTGCTCCGGTCTGCCGCCCGGTCCGGCGATCGAGCAGCTCCGCAACTTCTGCGGCCGGAACTGGGAGGTTCTGCACACCCCGACCTTTGCAGCGCTCGACCGGCTCTGGGTGGCGGAAGCGGCCCGCTTTCCCGACCTGGCCCGCATTTACGCCGAGGAAGTCCACCGTCCGCTGCACGCCACCCTGGTGGCAATCATCGAGCGGGGCATCGCCGAAGGGCAGTTTCGCCCGGTAGCGCCGGCGCCGGCCGCGCGGGTGGTCCTCGCCGCGCTGCTGAAGCAGGCGTTCTGGTGCAACCACTCCGACGGGTTCGGCCCGGCGGTGGGCGGCTGCAAGCGGGTAGTGGCCGAAACTCTCTCGCTGCTGCTTGGGGGCCTGACCGTATGAGCCGCATGCCACACGTGGCGGCGTTGATCGTCGTCGCCGCCGTACCGCTTCGGGCGCAGCAGATGGAGGTCGCGCCGGATTCGCTCCGGCTCGGCGCGCTGCAACTGCAGGCGCTCAGCGCGGACCCGCGCCAGCAGCAGTTCGGCCTGCTGGCCAAGCAGACCGAGCTCCGGCTCCGGAACCTCTCCGCCGAGCGCCTGCCCGTGATCAGTGCCCAGGCCCAGGCCCAGTACCAATCCGACGTCTTCACCCCGCCGGCCCAGCGCGGAGGCGGCACCCTCTTTCCCTCGCCGTCGAACGACACCTACGACAGCCGGATCTCCGTGGACCAGGCCATCGTGGACCCGATTATCAGCGTCCGCCGCCGGGTAGAGCGGGCTCAGCTGGCCGAGAACGAGGCCAAGGTCCGGACGGCGCTGCACGATCTGAGGCGGGAGGTGAACGAAGTCTTCTTCACCGCGGCCCTCCTGTCGGAGCGGCGCCGGCTCCTCGACGCGACGATCGCCGATCTCGGGAAGCAGCTGGAGGAGGCCGCCGTCCGGGTCCGCGAGGGCGCGGCCCTCCCGAGCGATACGTTGGCCATCCAGGCGACGCTGCTTGGGCGCCGGCAGGAGGTGGCCGAGGTGGACGCCGACCGCCGCGCGGCGCTCGTCCGCCTGGCTCAACTGATTCGGCGGCCTGTGTCGGGCAACGAGACGTTCGTACTGCCCGACTTGGCCGAGGCCACCGTCCGGACGCGGCACGGGCTCGACAGCCTCCGCATCCGGCCGGAGTACGACCAGTACGCCCGCACCCGCGATGTGCTCGCCCGGCAGCAGGACGCGACCTCTGCCGACCAGAGGCCGAGGCTCAGCGCTTTCGGCCAGGCCGGCTACGGTCGCCCGGGACTCAACCCGGTCAGCGAAGATTTCGACAGCTACTATCTGGCCGGACTCAAGGTGACCTGGACCCCGTGGAACTGGGGCAGCAGTCGGCGGGAGCGGGACGCCCTCGCCATCCAGCGGGAAATCGTGGCTTCAGAGGAGGCCGCCTTCACCAGCCGGCTCACCCGCGACATCCAGAGCGATCTGGCCGACATGGACCGGCTCGACGCCGCCCTGGCGCTCGACGACCAGATCGTGACCCTGC
>JBBRGH010000177.1:0-6591 GCA_038240915.1 Gemmatimonadales bacterium
TGCTGATCAAGGCGCTGTTCCGGTTTCACCCGGAGCTGGCCAATGCCGGCATCCTGTACGACGGCTCCGAGGAGCGCCGCAGCAACTACAGCCTCGAGGGAGGCGACGTCCACTACCTTCGGCCCGACCTGCTGGTGGTGGGCTTCAGCGAGCGGAGCTCGCCCGCGGCGCTCGACGAGCTGTGCGACACGGTGTTCGCCCAGGGCGCGGTGACCGACGTGATCGTGGTGGTGATGCCCAAGGCCCCGACCGCGATTCACCTCGACATGATCTTCACCCAGGTGGACCGCGAGCTGTGCGTGGTCTACCCGCCGTACTTCATCGGGCCCGAGCGCCTGGCCGTGCTCCATCGGCGGAAGGGCGACGCCGGGGTCCACGAGCGGAACGGCTTCTTCGACGCGCTCCGCGAGGTCGGCCTCCCGCTCGAGGCGGTCTTCGCCGGCGGGCAGCATCGCACCAGCCAGGAGCGCGAGCAGTGGAGCTCGGCCTGCAACTTCCTGGCGATGCGTCCCGGCACCATCCTGAGTTACCGGCGCAACGACCGGACGCTGTGCGAGCTGCAGGCGGCCGGCTTCCGGGTGGTGCCGGCGGTCAACTTCCTCGCCTTCGACGACTGGACCGAGGCCAAGCACCGCACGGTGATTACGATCGACGGCGCCGAGCTGGCCCGCGGCGGCGGCGGCCCCCGCTGCATGTCGCTGCCGCTCCGGCGGTCGCCGCTGTGATGGCGCTGTCGGTCCACCCCGAGAGCACGCTGCTCGACCGGGTGCTGGAGACGCTGCGCGAGGGTCCCCGGCCCGCCAGCACGCTCTGCCACCGGGTGATCGGCCTGGCGGGCGCCTCGGAGGCGGTGTGCGACCGGATCGCGATCGCGCTGCTCGGCGCCGACCCGCGGGTCCGCCAGCTCACCGACGGGCGCTGGGGCCTGGTCCCGGCCGCGCAGGGGTCGCCCATGCTGGACGACTGCGCCTTCGCGGTGGTGGACGTCGAGACCACCGGCATGCGGGCCGGTGGCGGCGACCGGATCACCGAGATCGCGGTGGTCGTGGTCCACGGCGACCGGCGCGAGGTGCTGTTCGACTCGCTGATCAATCCCGGGCGTCCCATTCCTCCGATGATCACCGCCATCACCCGGATCACCAACGACATGGTCGGCGCGGCGCCGACCTTCGCCGAGGTGGCCGACCAGCTGCTGGCCGCGCTGGCCGGCCGGGTCTTCGTCGCCCACAACGCCCGGTTCGACTGGGGCTTCGTCTCGGCCGAGGTGCGGCGGGCGCGGGCATTGGCGCTGGACGGACACCGGCTCTGCACCGTCCGGCTGGCGCGGCGGCTGCTGTCCGGCGTCGGGTCCTGCGGTCTCGACAACCTGAGCCTGCATTTCGGGTTCGAGAACGAGGCCCGGCACCGTGCCGCCGGTGACGCCCTGGTGACCGCCAGCCTGCTCCAGCGCCTGCTCCACCTGGCCCGGGCCGAAGGGGCGGCGACGCTGCAGGATCTGGCCGTGATCGAGGCCCGCCGAATTTCGCGCCGGAAACGGAAATCCCCTCTGCTGCTGCCGCCTCCCGCCCATGAAGGCATCGTGATCTCCGCCTGAGCTGCCGTCCCTCCGATCGGTTGGTCCCGCCCCACTCGGGGCGCGGATGCCGGGCCTTCGGACAGGAGCTCACGGCCTGCCCGTCGCCGGGAGCGGACCCTTCGCGTTACCATTCGCGCATGAGCCTCTCCCAGGCGTTTCAGGTCGGTGGCCTCCGCTGCCACACACTCGAAGGCGGTCGCCAGCGACTCGATGGCGGAGCGATGTTCGGGGTCGTCCCCCGCCCGCTCTGGAGCACCCGCGCGGTCCCCGATGAACGGAACCGCATTCCGCTGGCCATGCGCTGCCTGCTGGTGGAGCACCCCGACGGCCTGGTCCTGATCGACACCGGCCTCGGCAACAAGGAGGAACGCAAGTTCCTCGACATCTATGGGGTCGAGAACGACGGGCTGGAGGGCGCCACCCAGCTGGAGGACGCCCTGGCCGGGGCGGGCTTCCTGCCGGCCGACGTGCGCTGGGTGATCAACACCCACCTCCATTTCGACCACGCGGGGGGCAACACCACCCTGGATCCGGAGCTGGCCAACGATCCCCGGCGGCACGTGCGCCCCACCTTTCCCCATGCCACTTACGTGGTCCAGCGGGGGGAACTGGAGTTCGCCCGGCACGCCAACGAGCGGACCCGGGCCAGCTACCTGCCCCCCAACTTCGAGCCGATCGCCGCGGCCGGGCGCTGGCGCCTGCTGGAGGGCGACGGAGAGGTCCTGCCCGGGATCGCCGTCCGGCTCACCCCGGGCCACGTGCCTTGGCACCAGGCAGTGCTGGTCCATGACCGGGGTGAGACGGCCGCCTTCATCGCGGACCTGATTCCCACCACGGCCCATCTGCCGCTCCCCTGGATCATGGGCTACGACCTCGAGCCGCTCCGGACGCTCGAGAGCAAGCGGGCGCTGCTGCGGGACGCGGCGGAGGCGGGCTGGCGGCTGGTCTTCGAGCACGATCCCGGGATCGCGAGCGCGGTGCCGGTGCCGGAGGGGAAGGGGTTCGGGCTTCGGGATGTGGCGGCGGCGGGCGCGCCTGCGCGAGCCTCGGGATGACCATGCCCCGTTGACACTTACCCCTGCCCTCGCTAGCTTGCCCACGTCGTAGAAGCGGGGAGGAGACTCCCCCACCCTCAGCCTGCCGGCCCTCGTGCCGCAGCGCGTCCGGGTCCCGGTATCGCCGCCGATGGCGGGCCCTGTGGCCGCCGCGGCTCGTGGCATCGCGGGCACCCGATCGTCGAGAGGGTGCCCGTTTTCTTTCTGGCCTCAGGGAGGCACCCCCACTGTCCACGAACGACCGCGACAAGCGAGTCCGCGTCAATCGCATGATCCGCATCAGCCCGGTGCGGGTGATCACGGGCGATGGCGAGCAGCTGGGCGTCCTGCCCATCGAAGAAGCGCTGGCCGCGGCGCTGGAACGCGGGCTCGACCTCGTGGAAGTGGCGCCCACCGCGCGCCCCCCCGTGGTCAAGATCATGGACTACGGCAAGTTCAAGTTCGAAGAAGCGAAGGCGGCACGGGCGGCCAAGAAGAAGCAGCACGTGATCCAGCTCAAGGAAGTGAAGTACCGGCCGGGCATCGACGACCACGACTTCGACTTCAAGACCCGGCACGCGCGGGAATTTCTCGGCGACGGAAACAAGGTGAAGGTGACGATGATGGTCCGTGGGCGGCAGATCGCCCACCTCGAGCTGGGCAAGGCGGTGCTGGACCGGGTGGCCGCGAGCCTGGCCGACATCGGGAAGGTCGAGGCCGACGCGAAGCTCGAAGGCCGCAACATGACGATGGTGCTGGCGCCGAAGTAGGCGGGAGTCGTTCCGGCTCTCTACCGCGACCCACGGGAGTACCATGCCGAAGCAGAAGACGAAGCGCGCCGCAATGAAGCGCTTCAAGAAGACCGGGAGTGGGAAGCTCAAGCGTTGGCATGCCAACCACACCCACATCCTGACCAAGAAGACGCGCAAGCGGAAGAACCGGCTCAAGAAGGGCGACCTCGTGAGCTCGGCCGATTTTCCGCGCGTCAGCCGCCTCCTCCAGGCCTAAGGAGCCCCCATGCCTCGCGTCAAGAATGGTGTGGCCCACCACGCCCGGAAGAAGAAGATCATGGAGGCCGCCAAGGGTGCCCGGGGCGGCCGGAGCAAGCTGTACAAGGCGGCCAAGGAGACGGCCGAGCGCGCCATGCGGTACGCCTACCGCGACCGGCGGAAAAAGAAGGGCGAGTTCCGCGCCCTCTGGATCACCCGCATCAACGCGGCGGCCCGGATCCACGGCCTGAGCTACAGCCGGCTCGTGGCGGGGCTCAAGAAGGGCGGCGTCGAGATCAACCGGAAGGTCCTCGCCGACCTCGCCGTCCGGGACGCGGACGCCTTCGGCCGGCTGGCCGAGGTGGCCAAGAACAACCAGTAGCGCGCGCCCGGCGCCCGGCTCATGCCCGATGGGGCCGTTCGCGCTCGGCGGGCGGCCCCGTTGACTACCCTGGACCCGCTGATGTCCGAACCCACCGGCTACCCCGATCTCGACGCGCTGCTTCCACGGCTGGCGGCGGTGCCCTCCCTCGACGCCGACGCGCTCGAGGCGGAGCGCACCGCCGTCCTCGGCCGGAAGAGCGGGGTCCTCACGGCCGCGCTCAAGACCCTGGCCGCGCGGCCCGTCGAGGAGCGGAAGGCTTACGGCGCCGCGCTCAACCGGCTCAAGGTGCGCTTCGAGCTGGCGCTCGACGGCCGGGGCGAGGCGCTCGAGGCCGAGCGCCGCCGGCGCGAGGCGGCCGGGGTCGATCTCAGCATGCCCGGCCGCGACCGCTGGGTCGGCGCCGAGCATCCGGTCACCCGGGTGGTGGACGAGATCGTCGGCCTCTTCCGGGAGCTCGGCTTCGCCGTGGCCACCGGCCCCGAGGTCGAGACCGAGTGGTACAACTTCCTCGCCCTCAACTTCCCGGCCGACCACCCCGCCATGGACATGCACGACACGCTCTACCTCGACGCCGAGCCGGTCGAGGGCGAGCCGGCCGGGCGGCTGCTGCTCCGGACCCACACCTCGCCGGTCCAGATCCGGACCATGCTCGCCGCGCTGCCGCCGGTGCGGGTGGTCATTCCCGGCATGGTCTACCGCAACGACGCCATGGACGCCTCCCATCTCCCGGCCTTCTCCCAGATCGAAGGCCTGGCGGTGGACGAGGGCATCTCGTTCGTGGACCTCAAGGCGACGCTGACCCACTTCGCTCACCGGTTCTTCTCGCCGGGCACGAAGACCCGGTTCCGCCCCTCGTTCTTCCCCTTCACCGAGCCCTCGGCCGAGATGGACGTCGAGTGCCAGCTCTGCCATGGCAGCGGCTGTCCGGCCTGCAAGAACACCGGCTGGATGGAGATCCTCGGTTGCGGCATGGTGCACGAGGCGGTGCTGGAGAACGTCCAGCTCGATCCCGAGCGCTACACCGGCTGGGCCTTCGGCATGGGACCCCACCGGATCGCGCTGCTCCGCTACGGCGTGCCCGACATCCGGCTGCTGCTGGGCGGAGACATGCGGTTCCTCGAGGCGGTGGGCCGGCCGGGGAGCACCGGGTGAACGTCTCCCTCCGCTGGCTCGAAGCCTTCCTCCGGCGCGATCTGGACACGGCCGACGTCACCGCCCGCCTCGCCATGCTCGGCGCGCCGGTGGACGCGGTCGAGCCGCTCCATACGGAGCTGCAGCCGTTCGTCGTGGCGCGGGTGCTCGAGGTCGGCCCCCATCCCGATCCCAAGGCCACCAAGGTCCGGCTGACCCAGGTGGATGATGGCACCGGCACTCCGCTCGCCGTGGTCTGTGGCGCGCCCAACGTCACCGCCGGCAAGTCGTACCCGTTCGCCCGGCTGGGCACCCAGATGCCGGGGCCCAAGGGCTTCCGGATCGAGGCCCGCCCGATCCGCGGGGTGGTGAGTCAGGGCATGCTGTGCTCCGCCCGCGAGCTCGGCCTCGGCGAGGAGCACGACGGCATCCTCCAGCTCGATACCGCCGCCGCTCCCGGCACGCCACTGCTCGACGTGCTCCCGCTGAGCGACACCCGGCTGGTCATCGACGTCACCCCGAACCGCCCGGACCTGCTGGGGCACAAGGGCGTGGCGCGCGAGCTCTCGGCGTCGTACGGTGCCCCGTTCCGCCTGCCACAGATCCCCGGCGCCGAATCGCTCGACGTACCCTCGGCCCGCCGGGCCGGCGCGAGCGATGCGGTCGGTGGCGTCCGGATCACGCTCGAGGATGCCGAGTCGTGTCCCCGGTTCCACGCGGCGGTGATCCGCGGCGCCGCGGTCGGCCCCTCGCCCGACTGGCTCCGCCGCCGGCTCGAGGCGGTCGGCCTCCGCTCGATTAACAACGTGGTGGACGCCACCAACTACGTCATGTTCGAGCTGAACCAGCCGATGCACGCCTACGACCTGGCCCGGCTCAAGGGCAGCGCGCTGATCGTCCGCCGGGCCCGGCCGGGGGAAAGGGTGGTCACGCTGGATGATGTCGAGCGCCCGCTCACCCCCGAGGCCGTCGCCATCGCCGACGCCGAAGGCGTGATCGGGATCGCCGGCATCATGGGCGGCGCCGGCACCGAGGTGGGTCCGGAAAGCCGCGACATCCTGCTCGAGGCCGCCTGGTGGGATCCGGGCCGCACCCGCCGCACCCGGCGCGACCTCAACCTCAGCACCGAGGCCAGCTACCGCTTCGAGCGGACGATCGACCGCTGGGGCGGCGAGGCCAGCATGCGCCGCTGCATCGAACTGGTGCTCGCCACCGCGGGCGGCACGCTGGCGGAGCCGCCGCTCGATCTCTGGCCCGCGCCATCCAACCCGCCGCGCATTTTCCTTCGGCCCGCGCGCGTGGCTCAGGTGCTCGGCGTGGAGCTGCCGTGGCACGAGCTGGAGGGACACCTCGTCGCCATCGGTGCCACGGTGGTGAGCAAGCCCGAGGACGGCCGCATCGCGGTGGACGTACCGGGGTGGCGCCCCGACCTTCGGCGTGAGGTCGACCTCATCGAGGAGATCGCGCGGCTCCACG
>JBBRGH010000178.1:0-6581 GCA_038240915.1 Gemmatimonadales bacterium
TCGGGCCGACCGGCAGCGGCAAGACACTGCTGGCCCAGACCCTTGCCCGCGTCCTCGGCACGGATTTCGTGGCACCGCGCACTGCACTCATTGCAGATGTACACGGATGGTCCGGAACTGAATTTCCGGACCGAGTCCTTCGCTGTCCCGGCCGTTGGAGGCGTTGATCCGCTTGTAGTGATTGTAGACGGCCACGGCGAGGGTCCGCTTGGCCCGCTCCTGGCCGATCACGTACTGGTCGAGCACATCCTTGATTTCCGCCGGGGTCGGAACCTGGGTGATGCTGTCCGCGACCTCGCGCTCCTCGTCCTCCGCCAGGATCTCATTGCAGAGTGTGATACACTCGTTGCAGATATAGACCGACGGCCCGGAAATGAACTTCCGGACGGAATCCTTCGATTTTCCGCAGAACGAGCAGCGGAGGTGCTTGTCGTTGGACATGGAGCCGCGTCACGATGGAGGTGAGGGTGCCGGAAAGGTGGTCCCGGGCACCGGAAGCGTCAAGTCTCCTTCTTGCCGTCCGTGTGCGGAACCAGGTCCTTCCGGGGCGAAAAGACGCTGTCGATCAGCCCGTACGCCTTGGCCTCCTCTGCGCTCATGAACCGGTCGCGGTCCATGTCCCGCTCGATCGTCTCGATCGGCTGGCCGGTGTGGTGGGCGTAGAGCGCGTTCATCTTGCTGCGGAGGTAGAGGATCTCGCGGGCCTGAATCTCGATGTCGGCCGCGGTGCCTTGGGCGCCGCCCGACGGCTGGTGGATCATGATCCGCGAGTGGGGCAGGGCGCTCCGCTTGCCCTTGGTGCCCGCCGCCAGGAGGAACGAACCCATCGACGCCGCCATGCCCATGCAGATGGTGTTCACCGGCGCCCGGAGGTGCTGCATGGTGTCGTAGATCGCCATGCCGGCGGAGACGACCCCTCCCGGCGAGTTGATGTAGACGTAGATGTCCTTGTCGGGATTGTCGGCCTCGAGGAACAGCAGCTGGGCGATGATAATGTTCGCGACGTCGTCGTTGATCGGGGCGCCGAGGAACACGATCCGGTCCATCAGGAGGCGCGAGAAGATATCGTACGTCCGCTCGCCGCGGCTGGAGCGCTCGATAATATAGGGCGGATAAAGCGTGGCCATCGTCAAGCCTTCACCTCATCGATTGTGGACTGCTGCAGGAGCCACGTGAACGCCTTTTCCTCGGTGATGGCCCGCTCGAGCTCGGGCAGCCGGTTGGCCTTCTGCAGGCTGCCGTAGACCTGGCTGGCCGGCACGCCCCGGCTCGCCGCCAGCTCCGCCACCCGCGTGTCCAGCTCGGCCTCGGTGGCCCGGAGCGCGTTGGCCTCGACCACCGCGTCCAGCACCAGGTCCCGGCGGACTTGGGCCTCGGCCACCTCGTGGAACTGCTGCTCGAACTGGGGCAGCTGCTCCGGTGGGACCCGGTACATCTCGGCGTAGTTGTGCATCAGCCGGTGCACCAGCGACTCCGGGGCCTGGACCGCGTTGGCCTCGACGATCTGCTGCACCAGCACCTGCCGCATCTGCGCGTCCGCCTCGCGTGAGGCCTCCCGCTCCAGGTCCTGGCGGATGGCGCTCCGGAGCGCGTCGAGGTTCTCGAAGTCTCCCACCTCGCGGGCGAAGCCGTCGTCGAGCGCCGGCAGGTCCTGGCGCTTGACGTCGTGCAGCGTGACCCGCACCCGGCGGCTCTGCCCCCGACGGCTCTCGTCCGGATGGTCCTCGGGAAACTTGACCTCGGCGTCGGCCTGCTCGCCCGGGAGCAGCGTCATGATCCGCTCCTCGAGGTCCGGGATGGCCTGGTTCTGGCCCAGGACCAGATCGTACGGCTGCGACGCGCCGGCCCCCTCGCCGGTCTGGTCGAGCGGCGCCACCTCGACCCGCACCATCTGTCCGGGCGAGGGCTTCACCCCGTCGACCGGGATCCAGGCCGCCTTCTGCTCCTGCACCCGGGCCAGCTGCTCCTCGACGGCGGCGTCGGTCACCGGAGCCAGCCGGCGCTCCACCCGGAAGCCGCCCGTCCGCTCGAGCGAGAGCTCGGGCCGGACCTCGACCAGCAGATCGAACTCGATCGGGCTGCCGTCCTCGAACTTGAGATTGCGGATCGAGGGATCGGTGATCGGCTTGAGCGACTCCGTGGTACGGGCGGTCTCCCAGCTCTCGCGGATCACTTCCTCCAGCACGCTCTGGCGGATGGCGTCGCCGAACCGCTTCCGCACCACGGCCGCCGGCGCCTTGCCGGGACGGAAGCCCGGCAGCCGGGCCCGCTGGACGTAGTACTTGAGCGCCTTGGCTTCGGCCTCGCGCACGCGGTCCACCGGGACGGTGACCCGCAGGGATTTGGACGCCGAATCCTCGGCGGTTTTTTCGACGGTGATCTGACTCATAGTGGGGGGAATCTACCCTGCTGCACTTCCCAGGGTCAATTTGACCGGGCCCGACGGGCAATGGCCGGGAAGCCGTGCTTCCGGCGCACCACCATCCACAGGACCGGACCCACCGCCAGCAGGACGCCCAGGGTGATCGCCGCGGCCGTGTTGGACACGTTGAACAGCTTGAGCGCCGAGGCCAGCAGCACGAAGGCCAGCGCCCGGCGGACCAGCCCGCCGGGAGCGCGGGCCGACAGCTGGGCCCCGACCCAGACGCCGGGGACGCACCCGAGCAGGAGCGAGGCGGTGAGGTCGAGGTGAAAATCGCCGAAGATCAGGTGGCCGAGTGCGGCCGAGGCCACCAGCGGCACCGCCTGGACCAGGTCGGTGCCCACCAGCTCGTTCGCCTTGAGCGTTGGGTACAACACCATCAGGGCGATGATGATGAGCGATCCCGACCCGACCGAGGTGAGCCCCACGACCACCCCGCCGAGCAGCCCTACCACCGTGGTCGGCAGCGGCCGGAGCACCACCCTGGGGGGGCCCTGCGGCAGCGGTGCCGCCCGGCCGTCCCGCTGCCGGGCATGCTCGGCCAACCGGATGTAGGCCCGGACGATCAGCCCGACCGCCGCCAGCACCAGGGCCACCCCGAGGGCCAGGCGGATGATCTGCTGCACCTGCTCGCCGCCGCCCAGGGCCTTGGCGATCAGCACGCCGCTGAACGCGCCCGGCACCGAGCCGAGGCAGAGCCACTTTACCAGGCCGAGGTTGACCGTGCCGCGGCGCAGGTGGACGAAGGAGCCCACCGGCTTCATCACCGCGCTGGCCACCAGGTCCGAGGACACCGCCGCCAGCGGCGGCACGTTGAAGAACAGCACCAGGACGGGGGTCATCAGCGCGCCCCCGCCCATCCCGGTGAGGCCCACGACGATCCCGATCCCGAACGCGGCGATGGCGAGGAGCGGATCGATGGTCACGAGCTCTCCGGGCAAGGCGTGCGACGCTCTGGTGGTGGCGCGGGTGCTGCGGGAAAGGTCGGGCATGCGAACGGCGGGAGTCGAACCCGCACCCCTTGCGGGACAGGATCCTAAGTCCTGCGCGTCTGCCAGTTCCGCCACGCTCGCGAAGGGGGCAATCTAATTCGGCCCAGGCGGGCCTGCGCGGTGGCGGCGGAGTTCGAGGGCGACGGCCACCAGATCGATGGCGGCCGCCGGCGAGGCACCCGAGACCCGGCGGCGCCGCTGGCTGTTGGCCCGCTCCAGCGCGGCCCGATCGTGCCCCGCCTCGACGTGGTGCCGGACCTCGCGCGAATGGAGGAGCGCCGGCTCGAGCGCCGAGCGCAGGGTGTCGATGGAGAAGGGCTTCGGCACGAAGGGCACCGCCAGGTCCCGCCCCGTCGACGCGAACCCGGACATGCAGACGACGGGCAGGTCGGGCCGGTGGCGGGAGAGCACGTTCACGAGATCGAATCCGTCGATGCCGGGCATCACCAGGTCGGTCAGGAGCACGTCGATCTCGGGCCGCCCCCGCTCGATCACACGGAGCGCCGACTCGCCATCCTCGGCCTCGATCACAACGCACACATCCGGCTCCAGCATCCGCCGCACCAGCAGGCGGACCATGCTCTCGTCGTCCACGACCAGGGTCGTGGCCGAGATCATCCGACGCGGACTCCCAGGAGCCGGTCGAATTCCTCGCGCACGATGTCGTAGCACTCGCATGCCGAGGCTTCGAGGCCGGCCCGGTCGGCGACCACGACGACCCCTCGCCGATAGCGGATCACGCCGGCGCGCTGCAGGGCTCCCGCGGCTTCGGTCACCGTTGCCCGGCGGACGCCGAGCATCACCGACAGGGCCTCCTGGGTGATCGGCAGCTCGTCGCGGCCGACCCGGTCGCGGCAGATCAGCAGCCACCGCGCCAGCCGCTGTTCGGCCGCGTGCAACCGGTTGCAGGCGGTACTTTGGGAGACCTGGGTCATGAACGCCTGGGCGTACAGATACAGCAGCCGGCCGAACTGCTCGTTGTGCCGGGCCTCCCGCCGGAGCAGCCGGGCGTCCATCCGGTCGGCCGTGCCCCCGATCTGGACCACCACCCGGCTAGTCGACTGCACCGCGCCGAGCAGCACCGGCAGGCCGGTCATCCCCTCGCAGCCGATGCTGCCCACCTCGACCGTGCCCCCGTCCCGGTCGACCGCGGCCATCGACAGCACTGCGTCGAACGGGAAGTACGCGAACTCGATCGGCTGGTTGGCCTCGGCCAGCCGCTGGCGCGGCCGGAGCTCCACGGTGGTGAGATGGGGCTTGAGCGCGAGAAACTCGCTCGCCGATACCACCGCCAGCAGATGGTTGCGACTCTGGGGCGGCGGGGAGGGCGCCGTCGGCGTCTCTTCCGCGGCGAGGGTCATCGGGATCCTGTCGGAGAGCAGGGTCGTCGGGGCACGAGACCTCCCACTCGGGAATGTGGGAGGGGAGACCGAAAGGTACAGCGAATGGACCTAAAGCGTTAGAAGGGAATTGCTTAAGTACGCTACCGTACGAAGGCCACGGGTCAGGTCGTCCGCTCCCGAACCCAATCCTGGTAGAGCCGGTCGCAGTAGGGACTGTTGCTGGAATTGGCCGTCTTCACCCGGCGGCCGTCGGCCAGCAGCGCGAAGGCGCAGAACTGGGCGACGGTGGGCCGGCCATTGGGTCCCATGCACTCGGGCACGGCCTCCTGATTGACCTCGATCCACACTTGCCGGGTGGGATTGTTGACCTGCCACTTGGCGCAGCGCCCGCCGACGTCGGGGTCCACCTGCTGGCCGACCGGCTGAATCACGATCCGAACGATGGCGGCGGGCTGGCTCAGCCCGGCCTGCTTCCGGCGGGGGGCGGGAGGGGTGTCGCCCGGCGCGGTCGGGGCCTGGGCCGTGGGGCGGACATACTGCCACGGGGTACAGGTCTCCCGGGAGAGGCGCATCCCGTGCACGGCGGCGACGCAGGAGTAGCCGGTCGCGGTCTCCCCGGCGGCGGGGCCGAGGATCCGGAGCGTGTCGGCGTTGTGGGTGTTGGGCGTGAGGTGGATGCGCGGCTCCACCGCGTTGCCCAGACCGACCTCGATCCGGACCGAGTCGGGCGGCGCCACCGACGGCGGCATCCTCAGGGTCCAGCGCACGACGATGTCGAGCGAATCGCCGGCGGCGGTGATCTCCGAGCGAACGCCGACCGCCCTCGCCAGGTCGCCGGTGGGGCGCTGCGGATGCATCCGCCGTCGGATGATCCACAGCCCGGCGAGCGCCACGCCGAGGATCGCCAGCAGGAGCACGATCATCGGCCAGCGAGGCGGCTTGGCGGCCTCGACGACCTGCTCGCTCGGCGGCTGCCAGCGGGTCATGCTCAGCGGTCCAGACCGAGGACGTGCACTCCCTGCTCGAACACCACGTCCACCGGGATTCCCTTGCCCCCGAGCCGCGCGAGGTCGCCCCGCAGCCCGGGTGCAAGCTGGGTTCGCGCGGCCATGAAGTCCTGCACCGCCGGGTAGTCGCCGTCACCCTGCATTTTGAGGATCAGGGCCCCGAGCGAATCCACCGCCGAGCGCATCCGGGGGAAATCCACCCGATAGCGGCCGGCCGAATCCCGGGTGAACGCGCCCCGCTGCTCAAAGTAGGAGAGCTGCGCGGCGTTGGCGCGGCCGTGGGCCTCGGCGGCGCCGAAGCGGATCGAGCGGAAGATGCTGGCCAGGAAGGTGACGTAGTGATCCTCGAGGGTGGTGCCGGTCAGCTCGTGCTGCTCCAGCAGCCGGGTCACCATGTAGAGGCCGAGGATGTCGGCCTTGCCTTCCTCCAGGGCACCGGCCTGCTCCTTGAGGGCGGCCCGCACGGTGCCCTTGCCGTCGATGGTCCGCTTGATGCCGAGCCCGTGCGCCACCTCGTGGAACATGACGTTGGCGAAGAAGGCGTCGAACTTGATGTGGCCGCGCTGGTCGTCGGCAATCATCGCGTCGGCGATCGGCTCCAGGATCCGCTCGAACTTGGCCCGCATCACGTTCTTGAGCTGCAACCGCCGGGTTCCCTTCCGGAGCTGCACCTCCTCGTCGTTCGGCAGATTGATGGCGATGGTCTTGGAGCCCGCGTTGCAGTCGCCGGCGTAGTACACGACGTCATAGGCGTTCAGATCGGAGTCGGTACCCGGGGTCTCGGCCTTGTACGCCGGCTCTACCGGCAGGTCGCGCT